>JACDGI010000728.1 GCA_013821665.1 Anaerolineae bacterium | reverse complement strand
TCATTGCCGATGGCACCTGCTTCCGCCAAATTGAATTCGCAGGTATCCTCAAGGGTACAAAGAACCTCGAATCCGCGCAAAAGTTTGTGGACTTTATGCTCAGCCAACCCTTCCAAGAAGATATGCCGCTTCAGATGTTTGTCTTCCCGGTAATTCCTAAGGCAGTGTTGCCTGAAGTCTTCACCAAGTATGCGGCTGTGCCAGAGAAACCGGCTGTTGTCGATTTTGCCGACATCAACGCCAACCGTGAAAGCTGGTTGCAGGCATGGACAGAAACCGTCTTACGCTAAATAGGATGATCGGGCGCGGGCTTTTGCTCGCGCCCGTTCTCTTTCTTGCACTCTTTTTCATCTACCCGCTGCTCACAATTTTAGGTGTCAGCTTAGCGCCGCAAGGTCAGCTTGATCTCAGCGGATTTACGCACCTTGTCACCACCGATTATTACCTCAATACATTAGCTTTTACGGTTGTTCAGGCGGTTCTATCGACCATACTCACATTGGCCTTAGCGCTGCCTTCAGCCTATGTTTTCACGCGCTATACGTTCCCCGGTAAATCGCTCTTTCTATCATTAGCGACTTTGCCCTTTGTTTTACCAACAGTTGTAGTAGCCGCCGCCTTCACGTCATTGATCGGCCCGCGTGGATTGCTCAACACCTTCTTAGTATCCACCTTCACGCTTGCTTCACCACCCATTCAGTTGGATCGTACTTTAGGCATTATTCTCATCGTCCACGTCTTTTATAATTACGCTGTTGCGCTTCGAATCATCACAGGCTTTTGGGCCAATCAAAACCCACGGATCGAACAAGCTGCGCGTGTCTTAGGTGCGAATGGTTGGCATTTATGGTGGCATATCCGGCTGCCGATTTTACGTCCTGCGATCACCGCTGCTGGCATTCTGGTGTTCATTTTCACGTTTACCAGCTTCGGTGTCGTCTTATTACTCGGCGGCCCACGCTTTGCTACGCTTGAGGTCGAAATCTATCGTCAAGCAGTTAATCTTTTTAATTTACCTGTAGCCGCTGCTTTGTCACTTGTCCAAATCCTGCTGATGTTCGCCTTGATGCTCGTTTACACCCGCCTTCAACGTCGCCTCTCGACAGAAATCACCAGCGCCGTCAATGTTGCTGTTCGTCCTTCGACGCGACGCGACAAATCGATGGTTTTCGCCAATATCCTTTTTATGTCGGTCTTGTTATTCACCCCTTTGCTTTCGCTCATTGCTGCCTCAGTATCAAGCGATCAAGGAATAACCTTCCGCTTCTACCAACAGCTCACACTCAACCCACGCGGCTCAATTCTGTTTGTGCCACCAATCCAAGCCATCGGCAATTCGCTCTTATTTGCGTTGATCACCACATTGCTAGCTGCCGCTCTTGGTTTGATGGCTGCTTATTTGCTTTCTGGTCGTGTAACGCGCTGGTCAAACTTACTTGACCCATTATTTATGCTGCCGCTTGCCACCAGTGCCGTTACGCTCGGATTCGGTTTCATTATCGCCCTCGATAAGCCGCCACTAAATCTCCGATCTTCACCACTGCTTATTCCCATTGCGCACACTTTAGTTGCCATGCCCTTTGTGGTGCGCAGTATTTTGCCGGCCTTGCGTGCCATTCCACCGAGCTATCAAGAAGCCGCCCGTGTCCTTGGTGCATCAGCGTGGCGTGTCTGGCGTTTGATCGACATCCCGCTCATCAGCCGCGCACTCATCGTTGGCGCGACCTTTGCCTTTACGACCAGCATGGGCGAATTTGGTGCGTCGCTTTTCGTCGCTCGACCAGATACACCGACCATTCCTATCGTGATCTTCCGGTTGCTTAGTCAACCCGGTGCCCTGAATTACGGACAAGCACTCGCCATGAGTTCCATTCTGATGTTGGTATCGGCTGTAGGTTTTGTCTTGATTGAACGGCTGCGTACTGCTGGGGTAGGGGAGTTCTAATGCTCGAAATTCATGGCATCCAACGTGCCTTCGACTCGGTTCCTGTTTTACAAGGCATTGACCTCAATATCAACGATGGCGAAATTGTCTGTCTTTTAGGGCCAAGCGGCTGCGGCAAAACAACCTTACTACGCATCATTGCTGGCCTCGAAATTGCTGATTCTGGTAACATTTTGCTTGACAATCAAAACATCCAACCCATTCCAACGCACCAGCGTGGCTTTGGTCTCATGTTTCAGGACTTCGCCTTATTTCCACACATGAATGTCTCTGCCAACGTCGCATTCGGCCTTCGGATGCAAAATTTGCCTATACCGGATCAACAAATACGTGTCCGCCAGATGTTGGATTTGGTCGGCCTCTCAGGATTTGACCAGCGTGACGTAACGTCTCTTTCTGGCGGCGAACGTCAGCGTGTGGCTCTTGCTCGTAGCCTTGCCCCCAATCCGCGTTTGCTGATGCTCGATGAACCGCTTGGCTCTTTGGATGCAGCTCTCCGCGAAGATCTTATCGTTGAGTTACGTACCATCATCAAGCGACTTCATCTCACCGCCATTTATGTCACGCATGATCAACACGAAGCCTTTGCCATTGCAGATCGTATTGCGGTCATGAATGCTGGTCACATTGAGCAGTTTGCTATACCCACTAAACTTTATCAGCAGCCTGCTACAGCCTTTGTTGCCCATTTCCTCGGCCTTGATAATGTTGTGCCCGTTACAACGCAAGAAAATGGTCTTGCTATCACTCCAATTGGCTCATTTCCCGTATCCACATCTGCCAAAAGTCTCCTACTGCACACCGACTACTTGAGCATCGTACCAAATGGCTCGGTTGCCATTACTGAATCATCTTTGCCTTCTACCCTGTACACGGAGAGGGGGCAGGGGGGTGAGGTTCTGAATTCCCCTCAAACAATTCTTGCTACCCTTTTGCAATCGGTCTTTCAAGGTGATTCCTATCGCTTAACCCTCCGCCACGACTCCGGCATAATCCTCACCGTCAAATATCCAAGTGTCTCGCCCGCGCCCCAAATCGGTGATACACTCGCCATTCAGATTGCCCCTGCCGCCATCACCCCACTTGCTGACTAGTAAATAAAAAAGGCCGCCCATTGAGCGACCTTCCTTAAACCAATTCCCTCCACTGTTTACGGGGGAGGGTTCTAACTACACATCCAAATTCCGCACACTCTTCGCGTGGGTCTGGATAAAACGGCGACGTGGTGGAACACTGCTGCCCATCAACATATCGAATACGCGGTCGGCTTCCGCTGCGTCATCGATTGTTACTTGGAGCAGGGTACGTGTGGCTGGGTCCATTGTCGTTTCCCACAACTGTTCCGGGTTCATTTCGCCGAGACCTTTGTAACGTTGGACACCGACTTTGTCCGGTTGATCATACTTCTTCAACGCGCGGTTCAAAATTTCTTGTTCGGACATTCCTGCTTCTGGGTAAATATACTCTAGTTTTTTACCACTTTTGAGCAAGTAAATCGGCGGTTGGGCGATATACAAATGTCCGTCCGCGATTATGGGTTGCATATGACGGAAGAAAAATGTCAGTAGGAGTGTGCGGATATGGCTGCCGTCAACATCCGCGTCCGTCATGATAATGACTCGCCCGTAACGGAGATTTTCAACCGAGAAATCTTCAGCAATGCCTGTGCCCAGTGTCGAAATCAAAGCTTTGATTTCATTACTGTCCAAGACTTTGTCCATCCGCGCCCGTTCCGTGTTCAAGATCTTACCGCGTAGAGGCAAAATCGCTTGGAAATGCCGGTCACGGCCTTGTTTCGCTGATCCGCCTGCGCTATCACCTTCAACGATGTAAATTTCAGCGCCTTCGCCTTTTTGCGAGCAATCAGCCAGTTTACCCGGTAGCGTTGTGCTTTCGAGCAGGCTTGGCCCACTGCGCACCAAATCGCGTGCTTTACGAGCGGCTTCACGTGCCCGCATACTCGTCATACACTTATCGATGATGCGTCGTGCTTCGCGTGGATTTTCTTCAAGGAATTCGTTAAAGGCTTCCGTAACCACCTGTGAAACCGCGCCCTGTACTTCAGGGTTGATCAGCTTCACTTTCGTCTGGCTTTCAAACGATGGATCAGGAT
>JACDGI010000727.1 GCA_013821665.1 Anaerolineae bacterium | reverse complement strand
GCTTTTCGCCTTGTTTACTGTTACTTGGCTGATTGTTTTTTAATTTTAACAAAGTGTCAATCCACTCTGTCTCTTCCATCTCACTCTTCTGTTGTTAAGTTGCGTCCACGCACATTGCTGTGCGTTAAGGTTGTGTTAAGTCTACTTCCCGTTTACGTGTTCGTCAAGGTGAATTTGTAATTTCCTACAAAACTCATTTGGGATACTTGGGATATTTTGCACAACCCTGTATCACCATTTCTTGACGCACTGTACTAGACAATTTAGCTTCCCAAATCGTTTAGTCACAACTGTTAAATTGCGTTTGTTAACGGGAGATAAACTATATCATGCCGTTTTGGGTCTGTCAACACCATTTTCAAACTGTTTTCAAACCAGTTTTTCATAATCGGTGTTTAGGGACAAAAACAGTCCGGTTTGCATTCCCGGACTGTCCGGCATACCTTGTTAAGTTGGTCGTTCTTGTGAACGAGGGCTACTATATGACACGGGAGAACTATCGTCAAGGGCGAATTGTGAAATTTGCCACCAATTTGCCCGATTTAGGTATTTGAGCGTCAAATTATAGTTCACTGCGCCCTTGCAAAGCGCGGCTAAGTGTCACCGAATCCACATATTCTATATCACCACCTACTGGCAAACCGCGCGCCAAACGTGTGATCTTAATCCCACGCGGCTTCAATTCCTTCTGTATATAGAAGGCTGTCGCATCGCCCTCCTGCCCCGGATTAGTTGCTACCACCACTTCGACGGCCTCACCCTTCTCCACACGTTTCACCAGTTCGCGAATTTTCAGATCGTCAGGGCCAATCCCATTCACCGGTGAAATCGCACCATGCAGCACATGATACAAACCATCATATGCGCCCGTGCGTTCCAGCGCCGTCACATCCAGCGGCTCCTCGACCACCGCAATCACATGATGGTCGCGGCGCGGATCAGTGCATATCGGACAAGGATCATCAATCGTGATGTTATAGCAGGTCGAGCAGAACTTAATTTGGCTCTTGAGGTTAGTCAGCGCATCCGCCAATTTGAGTGTCATCTCGTCCGGCGAGCGTAGCAGGAAAAATGTCAGCCGTGAAGCCGACTTCGGACCGATACCGGGCAACCGTGAAAAGGCATCAATCAGTTTAGTAACTGGTTCAGGAATCGCGTTGGTCATCTTGCAACCTTGAATGTATCTTTTAGCTTCAGGAATGGAGTTTCGAAAAATCGATAGGACAGCCATGAGAGAACAATTGTTGCAGTAATTATAATCGGATAACTGGCAAACTGGTATATCGGTTCAGCCATATGTGTGTGTACCGCGCTCAGGAAAATCAGCAACAGAAACGGGTGAAGCATATAGATACCATAGGACAAGTTGCCCGCCGATTCCAACCACGGATGATCCAACTTCAAGAAGAACTTCTCATTAGTCGAAACATTCAGGATCAGCACACCGAATGACAACGCCGTAAACACCGTATAAGGGATGCTCGGCGCTTCGGGGATAAATATCGCGATGACAACCAACACCACGAATGACAAACCGCCCACAATTGGATGATATATCCACTTGAGTACATCGTATTTAAAGTAGTACGCACAAGCGAATAAACCACCAATGGCGATGCAGTCGTAACGCATATACGTAATCAAAATCGTGAAAAAGTTATCAGGCATCAGCCAGCCGGTAATCGCCATCAACGACCACCAAAACGCGATAATCGTGATAAACACCTTGACCAGCTTCGCACCGGACTTGCCCACATGCGGGATAAACAGATAGAACTGTTCCTCAATCGCAATTGACCACAAATGCTCCAACGGCGGGAATGGATAATACAGAATGAAAGCGATGTTACCTTGGAACAGCACCAGCAGCGCGGTCAACACCGGATTGGATAACGGATTCTTGAAGTCAGGGATAATCAGCGGCAGTACGAGTGCGGTAGCCAGTATCAGAGCGAAGTACAGCGGCCAAATCCGCAGCACCCGCCGCAGATAAAACTTCTTGACCGAAACCGTTCCAGTACGTTCGCGTTCAACCAACATCAAATACGTAATCAGGAAACCGCTGAGGACATAGAAAAGATGAACCGCGTCCGTCCCATTAATGAAGAAGCGCCCGACCGTATCTGGCAGATTAGGCAGGCCATACCACACATTCGGGTTGTACATAACATGATGGACGACGACTGAAACGGCTGCATAAAAGCGCAGCGCATTCAAACCTTTGAAGTGGATTTTCACTGATGAACACTTTACTCAGGCACTATAAACTGACGGGATGAAAAAGGGCGGAATAACGCCGCCCTTATTTCAGTTTACAGTCATCACCAGTCTGGTGAACCTTGAGCCTGTGTTCGAGGAGATAGTTGCGCTTCCTCTAGTTCAAAAAATGCCTTGACGTAGGGGCGCAAGGCTTTGCGCCCATTTTAGAAAATGTTACCCGCCCAGCAAACCGCCCAGCAGTGGATTGTCACCCAAACCGCCGGTGATCCCTTCCATACGTTTTGCCGACATCTCTTGGCTCTTCTCAATCGCTTGGTTAACACCCAGCATCACCAATTCTTGCAGATCAGCCAGCCATTCGTCGTCTGTCTGGTCGATTGTATCCTTATTAATGGTGATCGACTGCACTCGCTGGTGACCGCTAATCACAATCTTGACCGCGCCACCACCGACTGAAACTTCAACGGTTTCCTGCTCAAGGGCTTCTTGGGCAGCGACCATATCTTCCTGCATCTTCTGGATCTGCTTCATCATGCCGCCCATGCCGCCCTGCATCCCACCGGGCATTCCGCCTCCGGCACCACCACCAAAACCCCCGCGCTTCCCTTTAGCCATTGTAGTCTCCTCATACCATCGTAACTGTCGAGAAATATCAGTTAAACGCAAAAAGCCTTTATGCCTTTTGCTCCTAATCACATATTATCGAAAACTCCCATCCCGCATTGTTTTGGTTCCCCTCCCTGATGCTTCGGGGAGGGGTTAGGGGTGGGGTCGAACTTATTCGCTTGCTTTTTCGCTTTTACGCTTGGGCTTATCCACTGGTGTGATCTTTGCCCCCAGTTGCGCCCCTTCCGAAAGCAGCGGATCATTCGGATCAAATCCCTGTGACTCAACCGGCGCGTCCTGCAATTCATTACCGCTGACCATCATGAGCCGCACATGTAAGCGCACACGATGCACCTCATAAAAGACCCGTTCCAACACTTGGATCTTTTCGGGATACTGGAGCTTTTCATAATACAGTGTGTTATCCGTGCCGAGGTATAGCGTATTCCCATCGACTCGCACCACACGGAAATACTGCATCAAGTCCGGCCCGTTCTTGCTGTAGCGATACAACGCCTTAAGCGCGATGTTCCACTTCTCGCGGATCACAGCCGGTTCAACCACTGGCGGAGCGCCCGGTGGCATCGTCTCTACCGGTGGCGCGGCCAGTTGAGCGGCTTGCGGCGGTGGAGCAAAGGCTGGTTGAGCATAATTTGCGCCCATATCCACCGTGACTTCTTGCTGCTTGAGGCTTTCCAGCAGCGCCAGTTCCAACGCCAACTGCGGCTGCCAGCCACCCCGATAATTATTGACGGCATCATTAAACGCCTTGATCGCCGCCAGCAGTCGCCCGCGTCCGATCAACACCGCTTGGTCTTCATATAAGGAACGGTCTTCCGTCGATGCTTCCACCAGATCAGCACTGGCCGTTTGTGTCAGTAGCACCGAGCGTAAATGCTCAACTACCTGCTCACCAAATTGGCGCGGATCAGAACCCGAATCGACTGCATGAGCAATCACATGCAAACCCCGCGCAGCATCCTCATCCACCAGCGCCGCCACCACATCTTTGACTGAGCCTAAACTCGCGGTTCCGAGTATCCGCTCGACAATATCAATGGTGATCACTTCGTCGGGGTCGGACACAATCTGGTCAAGCAGGCTGATGCTGTCGCGCATACTGCCTGTCCCTTGCCGCGCCACCAATTCCAACGCATCACGGTCGATATGCAAGCCTTCGCTTTCGGCAATCAACTGCAAACGGTCAGCCACTTCCGTCACCGAATACAAACG
>JACDGI010000726.1 GCA_013821665.1 Anaerolineae bacterium | reverse complement strand
CTCTAATTGGACTGGTAATGCTTCGCAAATAACGCTTTTGACTATCAACGAGTTTATCAATACTTACGCTAATTTCTTCTGTCAGGGGCATATTATGTTCTGTCAAAAGCTGGTGATATAAACTTTGAGAATGAATAACCGGTATCATCACAGCCATTATCGGAGAGGGAAAAATAGCCGCCCACCAGAGTTGAGATTGTCTATCGTCTAAATCCCATACACGTAAATCGGCAGCAATTTTTGTGGCTGAGAAACAGCAGTAGGATTCTTCCCGCACTGTATCGGCACGATTTTGAAGCAAAGCCGCTTGATAAACAGGTTTTTCAGTTAACGACTGAAGCAGGGCATGTCTGCAATGACTATTACTTATTAGCGGGTCAGGAGGCAGTAGGACAAGGCTGTTCGTGTTCGTTAGTGGTGAATTAGTCATAAGCCTCACTTTTGTTAAAAACGGATGTAACCCTTCCAGTAAAAAGTGTTCTTGTTTATCTCATTCCATATTATTCGTATTTACGTTTAAATTCACAAACCGTGCCAAACCTATCGCTAACCATTTACCAACCACCTTAACAATTTCGTTCCCTCAAAATCGTTAGTGCCAACCTCTCCAAAGAGTTACAAAATGTTCTTCCAAAATGTAACCCATTCGATTCGCACCTGTTGTACGATAACGGTTCTGTACGGGGAAGCATGTCTACTCCACACACTTTAAAAAAGATGTACCCACTGCCGCCAACTTTGACCGAAAAATAAGCGGCAGCAGACCCCTCCTCCGCTGCCGCCGAAAGTTTGTGACCTGAAATGGATCTGTTGGAACTACCCTTATGGCAATCTTGGCGGCGACAGTTCCCGTTGCCAAAATCGCCAACTTCGCCAATGATTTAGCCGAAGATTGATGACTATTTATGGAATTGCCATTTGCCATCGCCAAAATTGCCGCCAACTTTGCCAAATAGCGGTCCGCCGTATTGCTATCAGAATTCAGAAATAGGCACTGTCCTACACGGCCTTATCGACCTCACCAGCCTCGGCCACCGGCAGCGTGAAGGCGAAGATGCTGCCACCACCGGGGTTGTCCTCAATCCAGATGCGACCACCATGTGCTTCCACCACCATCCGGCAGAATGTCAGCCCCAAACCACTGCCACGCCGTTTACCGCGCCGACCCTTCATCTGGACATAGCGATCAAATAACCGCGTTTTATATTCATCCGGTATCCCCGGCCCACTGTCGCTCACGTCAATGCGCACGAAACGTTCACCTTGCTCATCGACTTCCGGTTGATGCGCCTTAATCGTCACCTTGCCGTTGGCGGGACAAAACTTGAGCGCATTATCCACCAGATTTTGCAGTACCCGCTCGACTTTATCGCTGTCGGCATCCAGCGCGGGTGTTTCATCACCGATGTCGGTGGTCAAGGTCACTTCTAATTCTTGCGCCAGCGGACTGAGTTCGATGCACACGCTGTCGGCCACCGTTGCCATATCTGTTGGCTCGGTCTCCAGAGTCAGTGCGCCACTATCCAGCCGCGAAATATCCAACAGTGAATCGACCCGTACCAACATTTTGCGGATAGCGCGTTGGCTGGTTTCGGTGGTCATGACCACCGTGGGATGCAGCGGACTTTCCACCGGCACAATATCCCGCAGCAGTTTTAAGCCAGTGGTGACTGCCGTTAATGGACTGCGTAAATCGTGGACAATCATGTTAGAAAGGTCAGTTCGCATTTGCGAAAGTTCACGGGCTTCGGTCTCGTCGCTGAAGACCAGCATCATCCCCAGCACGTTGCTATCAGCCCCTTTAATCAGGATGATGTTACGCTCGATGTGCCGCTCGTCACCCTCATTCGTCACCGTATAAGAGAACGGGTCGCTCATGTTCCAGCCTTCAGGCGCACGCAGCAATTTCAACAGATTGCGAACCTTCTGGTCGGAGTCGAAGCCCATGCGTTCAGCCAGATCGAAATCGGGCTTTTCCAGTAAGAAATCCACATTTTGACCGAGCAGTGTTTGGGCGTTCAATCCAGCGACATCGACGCGTGGGTTAGCCAAGGTCACCACACCATCGCAATCAATCATGAGGATACCTTCCGTCATGGTATCCAAAATGACTTGCAGACGGTCGCGCGTTTCGGTGACTTGTACGACCTGTCGTTCCAGCGCCTTGTCGGTAATGGTGTACTGACGCGCATTGTGGATGGCTTGGGCTGCCTGTGCCGCGAACGTGAGCGCAATCGGTGTATCTTCCTCGTCGTAGAAATTACCTTCGTTAAAGAAAAATGCCAGTCCACCTAAGCGTTCGTTGCCAACCACCAAATCGAGTCCCAGATAAGTGGCTTTTTTCTCGCGTTTGACGATGTCATCAGGGGTCATCGTTTCATCCACTTGATTCAATCCGGTGCTGGCGACCAATTGCATGGCTGACTTCACATCATCGCCCTGTACGAATAAGGCCACGCCATTGGATTGCAGAATGTCCTCGGCGGCGGCCACAATCGTCTGCTGCACGGTATCCAACGCCAGCGTACCGGTGAGCAGAGGTAGAGTGCGGTTGAGCGCAGTTACACGGATTGCACGGGTCATCTGCTGGGTATAAAGCTGGGCATTATCAATGGCTACGCTGGCACTACCGGCCACGATCATCAACAGGCGTTTGTCATCGTCGCTAAAAGGCTGCTGCGGATCATTGGAGCGCACACTGATGGCACCCAATAAACGTCCACCTGCTACCAGCGGCACGCCCAGCCACGAATGTGGAATAGTCGAATCCGCGCTGATGAGTAGAGCCGTTTGCTGTCGTAATACACGTCCCAAGGGGCTGTTCTGAATGTCCTCACTGTAGTCTTTTACAGCCTGTCCATTCTGCATCACCAGTGGAAAACGCAGCTTACGCGAATTACGTTCGTAGAGCGCGGTTACAAACTGGTCAGTGTGCATCAATTGCGCCACTTGGTTGTAAATCGCGAACAGCAGTGAATCCAACTTCAAATCCGACTGTAATGCTTGGCTGACCGCCGTGAGCGAGCGTTGTTCATCCAACTGCTTTTGGAGTTGGAAGCGCGTCCGACTAAAGCGATATAAGCCCACAGTCGTCATGAGCGCGCCGATGGCAAAAATGGTAATGGAACTCGGACTTAAAGACATCACCATCGCTGACAAAATAGCAAAAGGTAGGGGGATAATCACCATCGCGGCTAAGAGCAAACTATCTTGCCGCAGCATCAGCCGGATTGAACGCTGCTCGACATAACTTTCCAAGCAAAAAATGATGGTGTACAAAGCGCTGAACAAAACGGCAAAAACCAGCAGCGGAACAAAGGCTTGCAGCAGCGGCGGGTGCAGCGGATGAGGCCCATGCAAATAATCGTAGATGTTGCTGGCGACAAATAAACTGAGGGTGAGACGGGCACAAATCATCACGACGGTGCCGACATTGCGGATGGTCGTCCGGCGGCGCAGACCTACATCTTGCTGCCGAAACATTAATAATGTCCCGCCCAATAGGGCACCGATGGTCGTGCCCCACAGCAAAATCGGTAGGGCTTCTACGGGTAAGGATAAAAATCCAGCGATCCCCGCCACATGAACGACGCTAAACTCGCCTTGTGTCAGCAGGACTCCAAACAACAACATCACCGCCGTGAGCATCATATAAATGAGGCCCTGACCAGCATATTGGTTAATGATATTGGCGTGGGGCAAGTTCATTAACAGGGTGAAGATGACCAGTACACCACACAAGACGATAATGAGATTGCTGACCCGCGAACGATTCATAGTGAGGTAAAAACCTATCGGCGAATGGATACTTTATTGTACATCGCCTTACAAACTTTGTGCAGTCACTATTCTAACTTAATTCAAGTTTGATTTTGTTTGTACCCATTCTATTGATGCAGTGATTGGTCAAATCAATTTCCTACGGGAAGAAAGCCACATGAACCATTTACGCCCACTCGTGCGTATTAGTGTTATAACAATCGCAGCATAACGTGACTATTGAAGGCACGAAATAGAGGTTGAACGGTGAACGCCTTAAGCTCTACCCATTCCAATACAATATC
>JACDGI010000725.1 GCA_013821665.1 Anaerolineae bacterium | reverse complement strand
GGTTATGTCTCACCTGAAGGTTACGGCCCGCTCCCCGCAGGTTTTGCATGGGGACAAAACACGACTGTAGCCCAACAATCTGCTTGGCTGGCACAGGCTGCTACACTGTCTGCCCAAAGCGGACATGTTCGCCTGATGATCGTGTTCAATGTTGAGTTCCCACTTTACTCGGGCGACGATCCTCAGGGCGGTTATGCCATGCTGCGTCCCGGTGGAGCATGCCCTGCGTGCGATACACTCGGCGCGGTAATGAAGAAGTAAGTTCTCTGCGAAAACGAAGATAAGTTAGAAGAGGCGCTCACGTTCGTGGGCGCTTTTTTTAAAGTTGCAAGTGATAAGCCACAAGTAACAAGTATAATTCGATCATAAACGATGTTGTTGTTGCTGTGATTCGGTCAATATGTCCGCAAATGTCGTCATTGTCGCATTGACATTTGGCAGTTAATGCATGTGGCGGCGGCGATGGCGGCGATTGTTTTTATTGCAGCAGCGACTGTGGCTCCGCCGCTGCAATATTTGCTGCAAAATAAGTTCCGAGAACTCAGCCGAATTGTTGCAAAAATTGCACATGTTGCAGTTGGGACACTCGTTCCCGTCGTGATTTGAGAGAGTTGACGCTTTCTGCACAATATGCGGCAAAAGCAGCAAATGCGGCACTGGCAAAAAGCCATTTTGTGGCATGGGTCGGATGTGGTTGTTAAGGTGCGTGGTGCAGGAGGGTGGAAAGCCTTGCGCCCCTACAGCCCAATGACCATCATAAATGATGTGAGGGGCGAATGGGTTACATTTTGGAAGAACATTTTGTAACTCTTTTCCGCCGTTGGCGTTAACTTTGTAGGCGAGAGAGCAGCGGGGATTGTTGGTTAGTAGTTTGAAAATGGTTTGTTGACAAATCTAAAGTAAACTTTTCTACGAATACTTTTATGTTGTCCGCAAATAGTTGTTGGTGATTAGAGATAAATATTGATGTTGATGGCTGTATCATCTTTGCTAATTAACATAATATCGCCGAGCTTTGCGCCCAAAGAGCGATTTGGCTCCCAAATTAAGGTAATGCCAACATTTTCAATGGAGAGGGTAGCAATTTGGTTGAATGCAGATTGGGCTTTGATACCGGTCATCATTTCATATTCGTGGATACCATCTGATAAATCAGGCACGCCAATGGCTAAGGCTGATATACCTTTGATGCCATTAGGCTGGGTAGTGGTGGCTGTGTCATCAGGTACACGCAGCGAACGTGGTGTTTCGTCTTGCAGGAAGAAAGGTGTCATACTGCCATTGTCACGGACGGCGGTGCGCCACCGAAGCTGCTGCCCATCGGGACGGGCACGGCCATTGGTTGGTCTGAGGTTCACGGCCAAGCCCCGTTTTTGCATGGCCGCTACGTCAGCCTCAATATCATCTGAAAACAGCGCATAACCGCCTAAGCCTTCACCCTGTGCCAGTAAAAAGAGAAAGCTGCTGTGGTCGTTAGGGTCGATATGATTCAAGAGTTCAGGTGAGGTTGGAGCCAGCAGTTCGAGATAGCTGCCATCGCTAAAAACGATCAGGGCATTATGCGTTTTGCCACCCGCATGAACACCGCCAAAGAAGGGGTTAAAACCCGCGTCTTTATAGCGGTCAATGCCTTTGTACAAATCGTTGACCAGAATTATGGCGTGGTCAAAATGAAGCGTCATAGTTGGCTCCTTAAAGCGAAGTTCTTACACGCCACAGTTCGGGGAAGAGTTCGATTTCCAGCACTTCGGTGAGATAGCCCACACCAGATGTTCCGCCCGTGCCACGTTTAAAGCCGATAATCCGTTTGACCGTTGTCATATGACGGAAGCGCCATGTGCGGAAACTGTCTTCCAAATCGACCAGTTCTTCGGCTAATTCATATAAATCCCAACTGTCATTTGGATTGCGATAGACTTCTAGCCAAGCTTGCTCAACTGATGCGTTGTAGGTGTAGGCCTGCGTCCAATCGCGGTTGAGGACACCTGCGTCAAGTTGATAGCCACGGCGCACCAGCAGTTTTAACGCCTCATCATAGAGCGAAGGACGTTCGAGTTCTTCTTGCAAAATGGCTGCTAATTTGGGTGCGTGACGGTGCGGGCGAATCATGACGGCGTTTTTGTTGCCGAGGACGAACTCAATCAGGCGATATTGGTAGGATTGAAAACCGGATGACTGACGTAAGAAGGGCCGGAAACTGCTGTACTCGCTGGGTGTGAGTGTCGAAAGGACATCCCACGCGCGTACTAACTGCTCCATGATGCGTGAAACGCGTGCCATCATTTTAAAGGCTGACGATAGATCATCGGCTTTGAGGCGTTCACGAGCGGCGTTTAATTCGTGCAACATCAGCTTGATCCAGAGTTCGCTGGTCTGATGTTGAATGATAAAGAGCATCTCGTTGTGGTCGGTGGAAAGGGGATGCTGGGCATCCAGAATGCTATCGAGCGATAGATAATCGCCGTAACTCATGTCGTCGGCGAAATCGAGCTTTGCGCCGTTTGCGTTGATGTTGGCTGCCATGTTGTTAATCTCCTGTCGATGCCAGCGGCTCCTCGATTAATCCACATTCACGTAAGCGCTGGTCGTATTTTTGTAAAGCCGGATGACCGTGATCGTTAAAGTGGCCTTTGACCTGCGTATCATCCACCTGTGCTGATGAGTGCGGTGTTTGCATATCAGCGGCAAAGCGTCGGAGTTTTCGTTGATATTCCCACTGTTCTATCCAATTCCCGACTGTGCCGCCACATACCACTTCTAATAGCTGCTTGATTGTACTGGATGTGTTGGTAGGGGTTTGGTCGACATCAAAAAACGGGTCGAGGGCATTGGGGAGCTGCTGGTATACCCAATCGTTGGCTTCGCGAAAACGGCGATAATAATCTTGCCCATAGATCGGCACCATTTGGGCAACTTCGTGTGCAAGGAAAATATCGCGCCGCGTTTGGACGAGTGAGGTTTCGGCAAGCACATAGTTGGGGCAAATCTTCACACCGCGCAAACGTCCGATCCGCACGACTGCGATGGCAAAGGCACGAGCTAACCAAACACGGTGAGGGCTGGTCACCAGCATGTAATCTAGATCGTCGTCGCCATCCGCTGCATTGCGTACCGCTAATGCGCCGGTGAGGGCTACCATGCGTACAAAGGGCAGGGCAGCTAACCATCGTCCCCAGTAAAGGGCTTGAGGCCACAAAAATTGAGAAGCAGCCTCGCGCTTCTGGCGAAGTTGGACTAAATCAACATGGCCTCCATAGATGACATAATCATCTATGACTTGCAGTTTTTGCTTTAGCCAGACTGAATGACTTAATGTCTGCGCGATTTCGTCGAGGCTGATAGGGTCATCACTAATTAAGAAATGATGTATTTCTTCCAGCGTCATAGGGAAATTAAAAACGTCAGCATACAATACCGTGCGTAAGATCGCCGCTTCGAGAGGTTGCATGATAAAGCCTCTTCTCTTTTAAGTGTGTACGAGTCAAGCACGGTTTTTGGATGTAACAAATCCCTAATTATTCCAATTCCATACCCATGTGTCTGTAAATTTGCAAGATGTGCGGATTGGATCAAAGTTGACGACAGCGTTGCCGACTCCGCCTTCAGTCGCCGTATAAGCCATACTGCCACCGTACAGTCCATCCACATAATACAGCAATTGGTCTTTTTGCAAAATCACGACCAACGAATGCTTGTTGCCACCGGTCGTCGGATTTTCAGCATAGATACCGGGATCAAAGTGGTCGTTTTTGCGCTGCGAAACACCATACGCACCACTGTGGTCAACATAGGCGAGTGTGTAGTTTGTGTCATCAATGGATTGCAGAACGAGACCGCATCCGGTTAGCCCCTCACTAGCCGCGTCCCAAGATACCGTCGTCCCAATCGCTAAATCGGTATAGGTTGCACCACGCGCCAGTGGAACACGGTCTACACCGGGTTTGGCTGACTCGATGAAACTTTCGGGAACGTTAAGCGAGAGTTGACCGGAAGCCGGTATAAGTCCGCGCCGTTGCAGGTCACGCGTTAAAAGGGCGGGCTGGCTCAAGGCAATCTGTTGTGGGA
>JACDGI010000724.1 GCA_013821665.1 Anaerolineae bacterium | reverse complement strand
CACAGGCCGTTTACGATCTGGCAAAACGTGATGATGTACGCGCGGTCTTCGATGTACCGTGGGATAACGTACTGGCGGCCAAGGATGCGCTGTGGCTGCAAACCGCATCCGACAAGCCCATGATCGCCGGACAGGTCACGCGCAAAACACCTGTGAGTCCGGCTAAGCTGACGATCCTTGAGCAAACGCTTAATCCGGCTTTGCTGCATGAAGCGGGCGCAGATGTGATCATCGTCCACAAGTTTTATGATAAAGATGGCAAGCTGCTCGCCAATACCCGTAAGATGCTTGGCAATCCAACCTATGAGGATGATCTGATTGCGCTGTTTGATGTGAAGGCCACAGAGCCGCCAGCACTGACCGTCATCGGTGATGAAAGCGCCATTAAGGACTCACAGCCGGTGTATATCTATGCGCCGCATACTGGATGGCTGCAATTGTCGCGTACTGCTGCTGGCGACAACCGTGACCTCACATTGGCACTGGATGGAAACATCATACATCACTGGAAGATTACCCCGACTGAATACGGCTACGGATTAGACATCGGCATTCCGATTAGCACCACCGGATACCACACACTGACATGGGCAGTAGATCCACCGTGCCCCGCGCAAAAGGATGCCTCACTCGTTTGTCGACAGGTGGGACTCTTTACAGTAGATGATGCCTATAATATTCGTGAGGCCAGCTTCCCAAAGCCGGTACAGTATGCTGGTTTACAACTCTTAGCCTCCCATTTCTTACGGTTCCCTGTGGCGCTTAATCTGGATCTTCTGTGGCAGTTCGATAACGCCGTCACCGAACAGGATATTCGTTTCATCAAAGTCCTGGATGCTAATGGTAAATCCATTGCAACCGATGACCACACCCTCGGCGTACAGCCCAAAGGTGGGCAATGGGTCGAAGCCGTTGACCTCGGTTTGCCTGCCAATTTACCCGCAGGTGAATATCAAGTTTACGTCGGTTGGTACACTTACCCTGACCTGACGCGTTTCAAAGTTTTATCCGATGTTCCCGGTGCGGTCGATAGTTGGGCGCAAATCGGCAGCTTCACGATTAAATAAACCTTACCCATATTGAAGGAATAAACACACATGAATGCAACCAATCGTATTGCTGTCGTGACCGGTGCTGGAACAGGCATCGGCAAAGCAACGTCACTTGCGCTCTTGCAGGCCGGATATTCGGTGGTGCTGGCAGGTCGCCGCATCGAACCGCTGCAACAGTTGGTGCAAGAAGCGGGAGTCTCAGAGTCGCGCACGCTGGTCATGTCTACGAATGTCAGCGATCCTGATGCGGTGGCGGCTTTATTCGCGGCAACCAAAACTAAATTTGGTCGGCTGGATGTGTTGTTCAATAATGCGGGTGTGGGTGCTTTCGCAGTCCCGCTTGAAGACCTTAGTTATCAGGAATGGCGCACCGTGTTGGATACCTGCGTGACCGGAACCTTTCTTTGCACGCAGCACGCCTTCAGGATGATGAAAGCCCAAAATCCGCGCGGCGGACGCATCATCAACAACGGGTCGATTTCTGCCCACACGCCTCGCCCCAATTCCGCACCCTATACCGCTGCCAAACATGCTATCACCGGCCTCACCAAATCCACGTCGCTGGATGGTCGCTCATTTGATATTTGCTGTGGGCAAATTGACATCGGTAACGCCGCCACCGATATGTCCGCCACGATGGCGACAGGTATGCCACAAGCCAATGGAACCATCGCCGCCGAAGCGCGTTTCGATGTCAAACATGTCGCCGAAGCGGTACTGTATATGGCGAACCTCCCGCTTGATGTCAATGTGCCCTTCATGACCGTGATGGCGAACCAGATGCCCTTCATGGGGCGTGGTTAATCCCAACTTGGGATGAGTGCTGAAATGAACTTCAGCACCATCCCAAATCATTCAATCATTAGGCTTTATGCGTAGGCTGAAGCGTCAAAATAGTCATGCCTGAAGCATAGGTTTTTGAGCTGACGGGTTTCAAAATCTTGGTATCCACGCCTTCTTTGAACAACCGCTTACCAACACCCAGAATCACCGGACAAATCAACAGGTTCAGTTCGTCGATGAGTTCCAGTTGCAGCAAAGATGCCACCAATGTACCGCTGCCCACAATCGAAATATCCTTACCGGGCTGGTTTTTTAAATCGGTGATGGCTTGGGTGAGATCACCTTTTAGCAGTGTGGAGTTCGTCCAATCCGCCTTATCAAGCGTGGTGGATACCACAAACTTGTTCTGGTTATTCATCTGACCCGCCATGAAGTCATCAGCAGGTTGCGCTGACCAATAAGCTGCAAAGTCTTGGTACGTCTTGCGACCCAGCAGCATCGCATCGCTCGAAGCCATGCCGCCCATGATAAACCCGCCGACTTCGTCATCCGTAAAGGGCATTGACCAACCGCGCTTGTCAGGGAGTGATGTGTCGCCCGGCCCCGGTGCTTCCACAACGCCATCGAGTGTGATGAATAATGCAGAGGTTAGTTTTCGCATGTTGTTTTCCTTTTATCGTTTCATCAAGTGCCAACGGATATAGCATACTACAACCCAAAGGACGGGTCTTGGAAAAAAACGCAATTTACTCTGGCTGAAGCACGCGGGAAATCTGCGCGGGGGTTTGCCCCATATAACGCTTGAGCGAATTAGTGAGGTGGGATTGGTCGAAATAGCCCAGTTGATAGGCCGTGTCGAGGATGGGCTGCCCCGATTCTAACAGCGTAGTCGCCTGTCGCGCACGTTGAATTTGCTGTACCGCTTTTTGAGTCAAACCCGTCGCCCGCTGGAAACGATACTGCAAGGCGCGTGGGGAAAGCTCAAGCGGATAATCTCGCAGCACATCGTCCACCAGTGGATCACGCACGATCAACTCATTGCGTACCAGACGGTTAACGAATGTCTCTGAATTTTCGTAGGTCGGGAATTCCCACGCTGAACCACCCAACCAGAAGGATTGATCCGCTGCTTCCGGTAAATTCACATCTTGTCGATCCAGCAAACTGCCGGGAAGAAAGTTGGGCATAAACGTACCCAATTTAAACGTGATGCCTAACCACTCGGCACCCGCCGGAAAGTCGGCACGCGATGTTTTCGTCTCCGGCCCGCGCACAGTAATGGTCGTTTTACCCTTGTACTGCATCAAGACCATTTCCCAGTGGATCGCCGCCGTCGAAATGAATGATCCGGCACGTTCACTTTGATTGAGCCAGATCGCCTCGATGAAAGAAGATTGGGGCAGCTTGTCCTCAAGCGTGAAAAGCATGTTTCGGTTTCTCTTTTAGGGATGAGCTTAAGCCACTATAACCCCGTTATTATAGCATCTTTTAAGCACGCCCGTTCTACCCATTTTCGGGTAGTGGTCACACAGTACCTGATACAGCAAAATTCTGCATTTGCTCCCTTCCCTGGGGCTTCGGGGGTAGGGCTGGGGTTTTTCAGGGGTAGGCATCCATAAATTCAGACGAAAACAGCACAGTTTCCTCTTTGTCCAACGGGTTATTAAACGGTTTTCGAGTCCCGTTTAAGGCTTGTCCGGTATTAAAAACATTTTATTTTTGCCTCGCCGAGGGCTAAAGCCGCACGGCTAATTGCCAGACAAGCACACTAAAGGTGCTTCAATAACAAGTATTTCTGTGTTAATAAGCGCGGGCGGGATAAATCCGCGCCCCTACAAAAACAGAATTTAGGTTAGGCATTTGAGTAAAACAATACCGGACAAGCCTTATACGGGGCTTTATTCATCTTGCCGGAGGGTTTATCCTCCGCAAACCATTTGTCTCGTTGAGCAAATACCTACCCCTGAAAGAGGGCTGCGGTTAGGGGTATTTTCATCATGTACCCTATAACCACCCCTGTATAGCGGATAGAAAGGGTGTTCTTGACTTTCGAGTAGTTCATTGATAAACTTAATCTTACTTGTTAAATGCAAGTGATATTGATTTGTCATTGAGGAGAACTCATATGAGAAAACTTTGGGTGAAAGCGTGGCTCACGTTCGATGGTGTTTTTGACGCTGATACGATGGATCACTGGTGGCAAAATACGAACAACCCTGAGAGGATGCAGTAC
>JACDGI010000723.1 GCA_013821665.1 Anaerolineae bacterium | reverse complement strand
GATCCGTATGGCAGTCTGGCGCGGGTGCAGCCGTATGTCGTCAAGAACGCGCGTCAAGGCACGAACGAGCTGATTGTCGAAGTTCAGGATCAGGGTTTCAGCCCCATCATCCAAATTGATGAGAACGATGAGGTGATTGAGACGGAAGCGCCGATTTCCACGATGGGATTAAACCAGTTGCGCGGTTACTGTGCGACGATGGTCGATGGTTTGGTGGAAGGTGCGAACGGCGAAAGGCTGTCCATTACCAGCGGCTCACATTGGCAGGTCAAACGTGACGGTGGTGCCGCCCAGCCGGTGAAGTTGTTCCGCATCCAATGGAACGATCCGGCGTGGCCGTATTTGTGGCACAGACCGCATCCATTGCCCGAAGCAGCTTGGTTGGATAACACCCCTAATAACGGTGTGGTAATGCCAGTTGTACCGGATGCTCAAGCTGGACAGACAACAGTCGAATGGTTTAGATGGCAGCTTCCACCGGGGGTGACGGAAATCCAACTGCCTGTCGCTGGACAGGCGCGTGTTTGGATTGATGGCGTGGAAGTCACACCCGAAAATGGCGTGGTTCGTGTACCCAAGTCTGATTCGGTTGGGCGGGTAGCGCATCTGCGGGTCGAACCGGAGCGTGGACGCACAGGCGGTGGCATCTTCACTGGCCCTGTAACCTACACCACCGAATCGGGTGCGATTGCTTTAGGCGATTGGGAAGAACAGGGGCTGAGCGCCTATTCAGGTGGTATTGTTTACCAGAATACATTTAGCCTCGACTCGGTGCCGTCCAAATTGGTGTTAGATTTGGGCAAAGTACGTGGCACAGTCGAAGTGGCGGTCAATGGGCAGAAGGCTGGCGTGCGGGTGTGGTCACCCTATCAATTCGACATCACGGCGTTAGCGAAGGTGGGTGAAAATACAGTCGAAGTGTTGGTGTTGAATACACTCGCGCCGTATTTGGATGCCGTCAGTCCGACGCATTATGTACGTCCCGGTCAAAAAGTGTCGGGGTTATTTGGGCCGGTACAGTTAAAGAAAAGCAATTGAACCACACAGAACTCAGAGCAATTTTGTAGGGGCGCACGGCTGTGCGTCCAATAAAAAAGGAAAAACTTTATGACAACCATTACAAATTTAAAGACCGAGTATCGAACGAATCCCTTGGGGATTGATGTGGTATTACCGCGTTTTAGCTGGCAGATGGCAAGTGAGGCGGTTGGTGCTAAGCAGACGGCCTATCAGGTGAAGGCGGGTAGCAGCGCTGGTCAAGCGGATTTGTGGGACAGCGGCAAGGTCGAGTCTGACCAATCGGTGCATGTGGTCTATGCCGGAAAACCGTTGGCCTCACGGCAGCGCATCTACTGGAACGTGACGGTGTGGGATGAGTCGGGCAGCGCATCGTCCAGTGAAACCGCATGGTTCGAGTTGGGCTTGCTGGCACGCAGTGATTGGCGCGGCGACTGGATTGGAGCGGATTTGCGCGGCGGCCCACGCAGTTTGATCCCCGCTCCCATGTTCCGGCAGACCTTGAAGCTCGGCAGCGCACCCCAATCGGCACGGTTATATATCACCGCGTTAGGCTTATACGAATGCTCGATCAACGGCAAGCCGGTCAGCGACGATGTGTTTAATCCCGGTTGGACGGATTATGCCAAGCGCGTGCAGTACAAGGTTTATGATGTGCTTGATCTGCTCCAACAGGGCGAGAATGTCATCGGCGCGATGTTGGGCGATGGTTGGGCAGTGGGACACATCAGTTGGAATCACCGCCAGCAGTATGTAGACCGCCCACGTCTGCTGGCACAGCTTGAAATCACCTTGAGCGATGGCAAGACGGTGACAGTGGCGACCGATACCCACTGGAAATATCAATTCGGGCCGATCATGAGCAACGACTTTTTGATGGGCGAAGAATATGACGCACGGGCGGAATTGCCCGGTTGGGACGCACCCCATTTTGATGATAGCGGGTGGTATCCAGCCAAACGCTTCGACGACCTTGGAAGCGCCATCGTAGCGACGGATGGGCCGACGGTAAAACGCATCGAAGAAATCAAACCAATCAGCGATCCGGTGGATAACAGCGACCACAATTTCCGCAGGTATATATTTGATCTGGGGCAGAATATGGTGGGACGAGTACGCTTCAAAGGGAGCGCACCAGCCAACACCACCATTACCCTGCGCTTTGCCGAAGTGCTGACCGAGGACGGTAAGATGTATCTCACCAACCTCCGCAGCGCACGGGCGGTGGATTACTATACATTCAAGTCCGATGAGGAAGTCATCTGGGAACCTCACTTCACCTTCCACGGCTTCCGCTATGTTGAACTCACCGAATATCCGGGTGAGGTGACGAAGGATACGATTACCGGTGTCGTCCTGCATTCGGAGATGGAGTCTACAGGCGAGTTTGAATGTTCCGACCCGATTTTGAACCAATTGCAACATAATATCCAGTGGGGGCAGAAGGGCAACTTCGTGGATGTGCCGACCGACTGCCCGCAGCGTGACGAGCGCTTGGGTTGGACAGGTGATATTCAAGTATTCGTGCGGACGGCAGCCTATAACTTTGATGTAGCAGGCTTCATGACCAAGTGGGCGCAGGATGTGACCGATGCCCAATATCCAGATGGCATTGTGCCTCCGGTTGTGCCTCAGATGAAAACTTCCTTTTTGGCGGATGGTGGGCCAGCGTGGTCGGATGCGGTCATTATTTGCCCGTGGACGATTTACCTGTGCTACGGCGATAAGCGCATCCTCGAAACCAGCTACGCGACCATGATTAAGTTCATCAACTTCCTACTGGAAAGCAGCCCCGGTTATATCCGCTGTGCGCCGGAGTACGAAGGTTGGCCGGGATTTGGCGACTGGCTTTCGATCAACGCGTCGACTCCTCGCGATTTGTTGGGGACAGCTTTCCTTGCCTACGATGCTGATTTACTGTCTAGGATCGCAGAGGTCTTGGGTAAGAAGGAGGATGCCGAGAAATATCGGAAATTGTTCGCGGATGTGAAATCTGCTTTTGCCAACCGTTACCTGATCGGGAGCCAAGTCCCGGCGGTCAAACCGATGCCGTCCGAGGCACGGCGGCGTATGGATCAGGCGGAAGCGATCTCTCGCGGGAACTTGAAAAACTTCGATTACGGGACGGTTACTTCGCAGGTCTATAACACCGAGGTTTTCCAGCCGATGCAAACGGCTTATGTGCTGGGATTACACTTCAACTTATTACCCGACGAACTTCGTCCGTTAGCGGTGGAAGAATTGGTGGCGGATATTGAGCGGCGGAATATGCACCTTTCGACCGGATTTGTGGGAGCGCCTTATCTGCCCCATGTACTCAGCACCAACGGACGTTTGGATATGGCCTACACCTTGCTCAACCAGAAAACGTGGCCTTCGTGGTTGTACTCGGTGACGCAGGGCGCGACCACCATCTGGGAACGTTGGGACGGTTGGACGGAAGATCGCGGTTTTCAGGATCCGGGCATGAACTCCTTCAACCACTACGCCTACGGTTCGATTGGCGCATGGATGTATAACACGGTGGCGGGTATTGATATTGACCCGCAGCAGCCCGGTTATAAGCACAGCATTTTGCGCCCACAACTGGACGGCAGTTTGACTTCGGCATGTGGGAAAATCAAGACGGCTTACGGCGATCTGGTTTCCAACTGGAAGCTGGACGGCGGAACATTCGATTGGGAAGTGGTTGTGCCTCCGAACACGACTGCCACTATTAATATCCCAATGGCAGATAAGGGCAAGGTGACGGTCAACGGCTCACCTGCGAACGGCGCAGTACAGGAAGTCGGTGCGGGAACTTATCATATTGTGGTCGTTGGGTAGGGGTTTGCCGGCGGCAAACCCGTACATTGCCAGCACAAATACGGGAGCGGTGGGCGAAAGTTCACCGCTTTTTGATTGGTTCATACGTTAATGGCGAAATTGGCGATTTTGTTGGCAAAAAGCTTCATTTTTTGGCGAAAAGCGACCCGACTCGGCGGATGGCTCGGCTAGAACCGCGGCAATTTTGGCGATAGGACTGTCGCCGCCAAGATCGCCATAAGAGGGA
>JACDGI010000722.1 GCA_013821665.1 Anaerolineae bacterium | reverse complement strand
ACCTTACCCTATGCCAAGTCCAAGATTTCGGGCATCAACGTGGCCTTCACGGGCGATCATGCGCTGGCAGCCGTTCATCATTCTGGTGGCACAGCCGTTGGCGTGGCAGACGAAGCGGCTTTCGCCATGCAGAAACGCATCGCTACTGAAGAAGGTATCTGGATCGAACCGGCTGGCGCAGCCCCGATTGCAGCACTGGCAGCCTTACTCGAAAAAGGACTCATTCAACCGCACGAGCGTATTGTTTGTGTGATGAGCGGTGCGGGTTTCAAAGATGCCAACCTCGCCTCCGAAGATGCCCAACGCATCGGTCAGCAACCGACTATCCCGTTTGATGTGGATGCAGTGAGCGAACAATTGAAGTAAATAGGCAATTTCGAGATGTTACCTGCTCATTCGACTACGATTAGTCATCAACTCGCTCAAATCGCACGAAAAATTGTCAGACAAGCACCGCCTATCGCTTCAGAAATTATCTTAGAGGGATCGGTCGCACGCGGGCTTGCCGATCAATTCTCGGATATTGAACTACAATTTTTCTCCGAGTATGTGCCATCCACCGCTGAAATCATAACCTTGATGAAGGTGATGGGCTTTCGAGGGGAACCTCTTATTCGTCTGAACGAATCGAATCATAAGCTTATCGACAATGAATACGACCATGTGCGTATTGAACTGGGTTGGCGGAGCTTCGCCTACGAGACGCAACAATTAGACGGCATTATGGATCGTATTGGTGGTTCACAGTTTATCAACGAGGCTTATAAATGGCCGGATGCTATCCCCTTGCGTGATGGTCAACATATCATGCAGTGGAAAGCGCTGTTCAGCCATTATCCAGATACGATCCGAAATCGGTATATTCAACCGGTTTTGGAGGATTGGAGAGCCGCCTTAAATGATCCCATTGATACTCTTGGCCGCTGGAAAGATGCGTATCGACACGCGTGGTTTTATCTTCTTAAGACCCACTGGATAGACGTTTTGCCGTTGCTGAGAATCATCTTCGCCTACAATCGGGTGTGGGAACCCGTTGCAAAGTGGTGGCACGCGGTAGAGCCAAAACTCATCTACAAACCCGAAAACTTTGTTGAACGTGTTAATGATGTGCTGAATAATCCTGATCCAGTCGCACGGGTTGACCAATTCAGCCGGTTACAAATTGAGACATTGCAGATTATCAAAGATGAGTTTGAAGTACACGATCTCATTGAGGGATATAAAGCAGTGCGCGAGTACGGTTTAAAGATGTCCATTAAGCGTTAGGAACCGGATCATTTTTATTTTCTCTCTAACAATATCCAAATTCAGACTGAATATAAAAAGATGTCAACCTCGCCTCCGAAGATGCCCAGCGCATTGGTCAACAGCCGACTATTCCGTTTGATGTGGTGCGGTGAGCAAACAGCTCGTGTAGATCTGATATGATCAACATAGGTATAATAGAGGGAAGTCATTAGCGAGGTAAACTCATGAGTCAAATAGTTACTTTGCAGTTACCTGATGATGTCATGGAACAAGTCGTTAAAGCAGCAACTTCAAGTGGTCACTCAGTCCAAGATACACTTCAAACGTGGATCAGCCCGAAAGCAAAAACGATTGACACCATGACGATGCTCCAAGAGGCGAATGAGCTGCCGATTTACACGCCCCTAGGCGGCGAACAAACGGCTCAAGAGCTTTTAGAATACGGGCAGAGACTTAAACGTGAAAGAGATTCTCATCAGGATCATTCTTGATGGAAGATAGTATTCGTGTTCCATATTCGGGAACAGGAAATGTGCCACAGGCCATTTCGCTTATGCCTCGTCTATCGTTAACACTTCATTTGGACGATAAACATGTCGATGTAAATGGCATTATTGATTCTGGGGCCAGTGTTAATGTGTTGCCCTATTCAGTTGGGGTAACTCTAGGAGCAAATTTGGAATAATCAGCCACAATTGACCAGCCTCGGTGGGAATCTAGCGGTTGTTGAGGTTCGTGCTTTAGCAGTTATGGCCTATCATCCCGATCTAACCGATTCCAGTGGGGTCGAACTTCTCTTTGCTTGGGCAGGTATAGACAATACACCTATTCTATTTGGACAAATCAACTTTTTCCTGCACTTTGATGTCTGTTTCTTTCGGACGGAACTAATTTTTGAAATTAGCCGTCGGTGACATAATTGCAGATACCGCACTTCATTTTCTAACCGAATTCAAATTGACACATAAGAACATTTGGACTACAATAAGACTTAGATTATAGGGTGATTTATTATCCTAACTCTCTGCGTCTCTGCGGTTAATCCGTCTTTTTCTCTTCGTGTTCTTTGTGATAAGTAATGAATTGCATTATCGGCGGCTTTCTCCCTCATATCCGCTGAAACGGCACTGCCATTTGTGCAGCGGCGGACACACGGGAGCAATCCGCTGCACTGGCGGTTCTAACGAGCCAGCCGCCATGCAAAAGTGCCGATTCAGCGGAATCAGCCGAGCATCCCGCCTGCCATTTCGGCGAATTATTGGCACAAATGACACAACTTTTGCATTTTTTGCAATTTGAATTGAACTCCCCTCTCTATGAAATGGAAAGGGGTTGGGGGTGAGGATTGGGATGGAGACTGGCGACTGATAGCTAACGACTTAAACCAATAACTCACGGTATTTGCTCAAGCCATCAATCACGCAGTCCACATCATGGATGTCGTTGTAGAAATGCGGTGAAATCCGCAGATTATCGTCACGATGTGAAACAATGATGCCATCGTTGCCCAGCCACTTCGCCAGCAGATCAACCTTATACGAACGCACCGTAATCATCGCGCCATGCTTGCTCGGATCAACCGGCGACACCAGATTGAAACCGCGCTTCATGATGCCTTCTTTGAGCGCACCGGTCAGCACTTTAAGCTGCCGTTCGATATTCTCCACACCCACCGACTGCACCAGCTTAATCCCCGCGACTGCCGCATAGGTATTCGGCACAGGTGGTGTACCGGACTCAAAACGTCGCGCCGTTGGATGAGGTGTGTTGGCGTAAATATCCATCGCGAAAATGTTGGCTTGCGAGAACCAACCCATCGCGGTCGGTGTAAAATCAGCCGTTAAAAGTTCCTTCCGCACATAGAGATAAGCCAGCCCTGCCGAGGCCAGTAGATATTTCAGCACGCCACCCGCTAGAAAATCCACTTTGAGCTTCTTCACATCAATCGGAGTTGTACCCAATGCCTGATAACTATCGACCAGCACCAACGCGCCTTTGGCATGTGCCATCTCGATAATCGCTGCAATATCTAACATGGTGCCGTTACGGAAGCACACATGGCTAATCGAGACGATCAGTGTTCGCTCGTCAATCGCATCAGCAAAACGACTCAGTGGGATTTGGTTTCCGGCTGCGGCCACATGCACAACCTGCGCCCCGCGTGATTCCTGTGCGTGCCAGATTTGCGCGACCGTCGGGAACTCGAAATCGCTGATGACCACTTTGTTGCGTTCACCGCTGAAGTCGAGGGCGCTCGCCAACGCGCTCACCCCTGCCGAAAGCGAAGTTGTCACAGCCACTTCGTTCGGTTCGGCGTTTACTAATCCAGCGAAAGCCTGCCGCGCGGCCTCATTCCGATCCGACCAATATTCCCACGGCGAACCTTTTTCGTCCCAGTCGCGCAGGTAGCTGGCGTACGCATCCTGCACGTCAATCGACAGCGCCCCTTGCGAGCAGCTATTCATATAGATTTTGCTTTTGAAGATCGGGAAACGGTCACGAATAGATCCCATGATGCGCCTCTTAACGTCCTAAATAGGCTTTGCGTAATTGTTCGTTGTCCAATAAATTTCTGGCATCGTCCGCCAGCACGATACGTCCAGTTTGCACCACATAACCGCGATTGGCAATCGACAGCGCCATGTTAGCATTCTGTTCAACCATAAAAATGGTCACACCCTGCTGGTTCACCTGTTTGATGATCTCGAAGTTGCTCTCCACCAAAATCGGCGCGAGTCCCATTGATGGCTCATCCATCAACAGCAGCTTAGGACGTGACATCAACGCCCGCGCCATCGCCAGCATTTGTTGTTCGCCACCGCTCAATGT
>JACDGI010000058.1 GCA_013821665.1 Anaerolineae bacterium | reverse complement strand
TTGCTTGTCCCCACCAATGTCTCGCCAGACAGCGAATATTGGTGGCTAGATCGGGTCACCCGTTTTCCAATCAGACTGACAAAAGGTGAATATCCGTTGCGCTACAGTTATGCCGGAACAGAACCAGAGGGATTGAGCAAAGTTGATGCTTTTTATATTCAACCTGTGCAGCCGCAGCGTGTTTTTAAACTTTCCGATGGTCGTATCATCACTTTGACCTATGACACTATAACTGGCAAAATTACCTACCAAGAACACACCTAACACTAATAGCAGCATAATTGTACCTAAATCCATTTATGACTAGAATTGCCCCAGTAAGATCGAGTGAAGATGAATCGGTTTACGACTTCAAAACATTTGGAACATCTAGGTCACAAACTTACTGGAGTCATTGAATCCATATTAGCTCCTAGAGGAATGGGGTATATTTACTGTACTTTAAAATACAGTACAATATAATTGTTGCGACCGGTCGCCGCACCTATCCTAGATATTTTGAGAAAGAGTTCGTATTTTACCGAGCAGTTCATCAGTCACGACCGCGTCCGGTTGATCTCGAAAAACTAAAACTTCAGGCTAGGGTCATTGATTTACGCTCAAAAGGTTGGAGTTTTCCAGTAATTGCAAGCACTTGAATATGAGTGTTGGAACTATATGGAACCTCTTTAAGGAAAAATCACAAATTCAGAATAATGAATAAGAACGCATTGTAGGCAAACCTTTGATATTATTTGGTTTTCGTTCACCAAGAAAAATAGCGGCAAAAAATCGATATTTTATGAAGTCTTCATAGACTTCATGTTTGTTGAGAAGTAATTTCCTCTCTAATCTGCATACATGCTCCAACAAAACCTCTGTAACCCTGATTGTTAAACGACTATACTGAACCAATAGTTTCAAAAGACCATTTGGATTAGCGGATTTACATCATGTCATCAAGCCAGCGGATTCATGCCCATGAACACGCTCACATTTTACTTATTGAAGATACCCCTGATTTAGCGGTGGTCATTAGTCGGGAGCTCAAAGCTGCCGGATACAATGTTACGTATGCAGCCGACGGCGAAATGGCGCTTTCTCTCGAAAATCAACATGATTTTCAACTGGTTATCCTTGATTGGATGCTGCCAGGAATTGACGGACTCGATGTGTTACGTGAATTAAGAAATCACTCTTCCGTTTCTGTACTCATGCTCACTGCCCGTGATGCTGAAATTGACCGTGTGCTAGGGCTTGAAGTAGGCGCGGATGATTATTTAACCAAACCTTTTAGTATGCGTGAACTCATCGCACGTGTTCGTGCAATGCTGCGTCGCCGTGATCTCATCGAGCAGACGATTGTCGCCGACCAAGCTGCATCCGGCACAATAATCAATATGGGTGCGCTGCATATCGAGCCTGAATCGCATATAGCCAGTATTGAAGGCGTTGCTGTCGATCTCACACGCACAGAGTTTGCGCTGCTTTATTTGCTTGTCAGCAATGCCGGACGTGTTTTTAGCCGTGCTTACCTTGTGGATACCATCTGGGGCGCGGATTATGTGGATGGAGATCGCTCGGTCGATAACACAGTTATGCGGCTGCGTAAGAAGTTGAAAGTGGTTAGTGATTGCATCGAGGCGGTTTGGGGCGTTGGCTACCGGTGGAAGCGCGAATGTCACCACTAAATTATTTCTGGTCACGTTTTTTCCTAAAAGCGTCGACTCTGTATGCCTATGTCGAAACCTCGCTTGTGTTTTTGCTGCTGCTGGTTTTTGTGATGGCGGTATATCAGGCCAATGCCCGCGAAATGACGCTCACATCATTGTTGTTTTTCATCAATCCGTGCAGCGCATTGTATTACAGCTTACGCCTACAAGTTCCAGATGGTCGCTGGTTCCGGCGATTTGGCGTGGACTTACTCTACATCCTTGCGCCGACGCTGATTTTTAACCCTTTGGTCTGGTTGGCCTTACGGATGACACAGACCGGTATCGTAGCCTCTGGTGCTGATGTACGCGTTGTCGATTTTATCTTTATCAGCAGTATGGCGTTCCCCTATATCTTTTTTCGGGTTTGGGCTCGGTTCGTTAGATGGTGGAATGAACTTCGCCAACGCCGCATGATATGGTCTCTGGTCACGAGTAATTTGATTGCGGTGGCTGTCCTTCAAGCGATTGTGATTGTGCCTATCGGTGTTGCGATATTCTTTTCAAGTTTTGCCAGCAACGCTCTCGGAGCTATTCCCGATACGCCACTGGCGCAATTTTTGTACCGGCTTCAAACGTCTCTGCCGATGGTGGGACTTGCTATCCTGCTGGCAACCGCCATCTTGATTGCACTGCTGCCGATATCGATTGCGGTCTCGTATTTTTTCGCTCGGCGGATCCGGCGGCGTTTGGATGCTTTGCTGGATGCCACTCATGCGGCGCGGGATGGGCAGTATGATACACAGGTTTCTGTCAGTGGACGGGATGAGATTGCGGGCTTGCAAGCCGATTTCAATGTCATGACACAAAATCTGAAAATGAATATTGATGCCCTGCGTGATGAGCGGGAAAAAGTGACTACGCTGCTCAAAATTCGACGTGAACTGATGGCGAACGTTTCCCATGAACTACGAACCCCGATTGCTACTGTACGCGCTTATCTGGACTCGATACAGCGTCAGCAGGACGGTCAAGGCCATATTATGGTCGCGCAAAATGATCTCGCCATTATTGAACACGAAACATTGCGATTACAAAAACTGGTGGATGATCTGTTCGCTTTATCGCGGGCAGAAATTGATCAGTTGGCGATGAAGCCTGTTGAGTTAGATAGTGTAGCCCTTATCCAACGGGTGATTGAGACAGTTACACCGTTGGCATGGCGCAGCAATCGGGTTGATTTGGTCGCTAAATTACCAAAATGGTTACCTAAGGTGGTTGCGGATGAAACCCGATTGGAACAGGTGCTGCGTAACCTTGTCCATAACAGTTTGAAGCACACACCGCCGGGTGGAGTAATTATTATTAGCGCACATGAACTGAGTGAATCCGTACAAATCCAAGTACAGGATACAGGCGAGGGCATCCAACCGGAGCATCTACCCCACATATGGGAGCGCTATTATCGTGATGAGGAAACAGGCGGCACAGGCTTAGGGCTGGCGTTGGTCAAATCATTTGTTGAATCCATGAATGGAGAAGTCACCGTCACCAGTACCTCCGGCGAAGGCGCATGTTTTTCGTTCACCTTGCCGATGGTCAATTCATCTTCAGAAACCAATTCACTTTTGCCCAAACCTGAACCCGTTACCCGTATCACGTCCAAAACAACTGTGATACTCCGTTAGAGCCTTCTGTTTTTGCGACAATTCTGCGACAGTTTTGCGATCTTTCCACGACAGGTGAGCGCTATGCTTCAATCAGCCTCACGATTGAGGTGTTATATGACTTGTTTAGGAGAGACTCATGCAATTAACACCAACTTTATCTCATCAGACGCAGCAAAAGGCGGTTCAGACCCCGAACGATATTGTTCAGGTGAATCATATCACCCGCGAATTAGCGCTTGGAAACGAGCAAATTCCGATTTTGCGGGGTGTCTCGTTTGCAATTCCCCGCTATACATGGACAGCCATTATGGGGCCGTCCGGTTCAGGAAAATCGACACTGCTCGGTATTCTAGCTGGATTGGACACGCCTTCCAGCGGGCAAATCAGCGTTGATGGTGTCGACATTACTCATATGGATGAAACCAAACTGGCGCGTTTCCGCAACGAAAAGATTGGCATGGTTTTTCAGTCGTTTAACCTCATTCCGACATTAACAGCTTTGGAGAATGTCGAAGTGCCGTTGTTTGCCAGTCGTAACAGTGACCGAAGCGCTGCTCGTGCCAAACGGATGTTGGAATTGGTTCGGTTGAGCGACCGTCTGAATCATCGCCCTAACCAACTTTCCGGCGGACAGCAGCAGCGAGTCGCGATTGCCCGCGCTCTGGTCAATGAACCGAATCTGCTAATTGCCGACGAGCCAACCGGTAATCTGGACAGTGCAACCGGCGAAGCAATCTTAGATCTGTTTGACAACTTGCGACGTGAACTAGGACTAACGATTGTCATTGCCACGCATGATCCCGCGGTGAGTCAGCGGGTAGATGGTATTTTGCATCTTGCAGACGGGTTACTGGTGGAGGAATCCCGATGAGTCGCTTGAACTTTTACCTTCGTTATTCCCTGCGCTCATTGAGGCGCGATAGTACCCGTACATTTCTTGCTGGGTTGAGTGTGACCTTCGGAGTTCTTTCGCTCATTGCCATGCAATTGCTCGCTCACGCGCTGCTGCATGGTGCGATGTTCGATCAACGTATTCAATACGGTGGGGATGCCCAAATTCAGCCTGAAAATGAGGGACAAGGATTTAATCCCAATGACCTCGCCCAAATTGAAACATGGCGCCAGCAAGGGCTGATTGCCGACTATTCGGCGGTTTCAACCGGATCAGCACAATACATGCGTACATCGACAAATGGGCGGGTGAACTTCTTAGCCTATGCGTTGGGAATTGATCCAGCATCTTATCCCTTAACCGGGGATCTGGTACTGCGCGAACCTGCCGGCGCAAACGCTGCTGAGGTTCTAAAAAATCCGAAGGACACACTTATCACCCGTGATCTTGCCGACAAACTCAGTTTACATGTTGGCGATAGTATTTTATTAAGCGGCGATAGTGCTCCTATTCAGCTCACGGTTACAGGCATCGTTGGTGCTACACCGGCACAGCAGGGCGACGCAGTCTTTTATTCTCTGGAAACGGCGCGTTTGGTTGAGAACCGTGACGATGTAATCAATACAATTTCAGTCAATTGGGGTAGTGTACCAAATGCTGACCAAACCATTATTGACAGCCCTTATCGGGTTTTTGTCGCTGCAAGTCGCGATGGCGCAGTCCAATCATCAAGTGGCCTTGAATTGTTTGACATGATGCTGAAAGGCGCAGGTGTACTCGGTCTGCTGGTAGGGGGATTGAGTGTCTCAAACACTCTTCAGGTTATTCTGGCACGGCGAAAACTCGAAATCGCGATGTTGAAAACGCTGGGTTATCAGCAGATTGATTTGCTGATCCTCATTAGTCTAGAGACTGGATTAATCGGACTCATAGGCGGTGTCATCGGCGCATTGATTGGTAGTGCGATTGCTGGAAAGTTGATTGATACACTGAGCATTTCAGGTTCGCTTATGCTGGATTGGCACCCTGATCCGGTCATCGTTATTGGTGGCGTGGTTGTTGGTGTTTTAACCGCCGTGGTATTTGGGATGCAAGCTATTTTGACCGGCAGCGCCACACGTCCTGTAGAACTCCTGCGTGATTTACCACTCAAAACTTCGACCAGAATACAGGTAGGCCGAACAGGCATATTTGCGCTGATGCTCATCGTATTTGGCATACTGGTCGGTATTGTATTAGGCTCACCTCTAGAAGGCATTCTCTATATCTTTGGCGGTGGAATCATCCTTGTATTAGTACGGGCAGTGTTTTGGGCTATGCTTTGGGTATTGTTGAAGCTGCCGGTGCCACGCTTTCCCATGCTCCGGTTAGCGCGTGCTAATCTTCGCCAGCATAAAACACAAGCGAGTCTAGTTGTGCTGGCGCTATTTGCGGGGGCATTCTCAGTAACATTTGCTGCGCTAGCCATTTATAACGCCCAATCCACTGTCACGCGTGTACACGGCTCTGATACAGGCTATAACCTGATGATTTATACTGCTGCCAACGGTACTACGGAGGCTATCACCAAGATGAACGAACAGGGTTCACAGGGAACTTATGTCTCGCAGCGCATCGATGGAACACTGAATGGTAACCCCGTTACAATCGAAGGGCGGGATGTCCCTGATATCGACAAAGATATGCATTACGCTGGAACGTGGACGGGTGATGAAAATACAATCTTGATGCCACAGGCTAAAGCAGGTGATTACTCAGTTGGCGAGACGCTGACACTAAGTTTGAATCGCAAAGAGATCAAGGTTACTTTGGCGGGTTTTTATGAGGTTGACCCGAATAGTATGTTTTTGCAACCGGCACCGATTATTGTGTCAACAGAGATACTGCAAGGCCTAGGAGACGCATATCTGCAAACGCGCGTTACGGGCATGTTCCCGGTAAATTCGCTCAGTCGCGTTACCACTGCTCTTGGACAGGCACTTCCTACAATGTTGGTGTTCAGCCGTGCTGATGTGAATGATGCTATGACGGCTGTTTTTCAAACACTGTTTACTTTTGCAGTCTCAATTGCTGGGTTGGCATTCGTGGCAGGTGCAGTATTGATTGCCAACGCAACCGGATTAACGATGGTTGAGCGTCGGCGTGAGATTGGGCTGTTCAAAGCAGTCGGGTACACTAGCGGGCACATCTTGCGGGTGATGCTTAGTGAATATGGCTTTCTGGGCTTACTCGGCGGTTTATTTGGAACCCTTGGTTCAGCACTTGCAATCACTGTGATTAATCTGACCCAACCCGGCGCACGATTGGTTGTTGAACCGCTGATTGTCAGTGTGATGCTGGTGTTATCCGTTGGTATTGCGGTTGTGAGCGCGGCGTTAGTCGCATGGCAACCAACACGCGTCCGTCCGCTCGATGTGTTGCGATACGAGTAAATATGTTTACGTTTCAATTTGGTCATAGTCCAATCCTATACTTAATGACAGCGTAAAACCAAGCAAAAACCTCACTACTATTCAAGCGCATTAGAAATAAAAGTGGGAAGTGTTATGTACTTTCTCGCTTTTATTTCTGTGGTGGTCTAGTAAGTAGTAGCACTGAAGAAATAACCGCCTTGTTTATTGGTTTCTAGTATCTCTATCGATTGCCAGTTGCCCACACTAACTGTGTAATTTCCAAATATTTGGAATACCTAGATGAATAACTTGCGATAAATGCCTAAGGAATGAAAATAGATTTGATGCACTTTCAAATACAGTACAATATAATTGTTGCGAACGGGTCGCCGTACCTATCCCAGACATTTCAAACTTGAATTTGCCTTCGATAGAGCCAAATATAAGGTTCAACCACGTCCAGTCAATCCTGCAAAAGCGGAACTTCAAGTACAAGTCTTTGAACTGCGATCAGAAGGGTGGAGCTTTCCAGCTATTGCAAAATACCTAAATGTCAGTGTTGGAACTGCGTGGAACTTGGCTAACTATTAAAAGCACAAAATGTGTTTTCATAAAGATAGGAAGATTCACATGTTTCCGGTGGATTATCGGGGTGTATTTAGAAGGCGCACTAGTCAAGGTTTGGGTCGGAAATGCATGTTCAAGACTAACGTTCGACATCCGAATTTTGGGGCAGCCCGTCAAATAAGTCGGTTTCTATTTCTCGCCCACCATTGACGAGGCTGAAGGCACGATAGTACGTCTGGCATCCCCAAAGCTGCTTATGAATTTCCGTTGGTTGTCGCTCTAAAAACTGAAAATTCGCGAGCTGGCTCTTATGGCAAGACACCGCCTGCCATACAGTCTGCCAATGCGCTTCGGCATCAATTCGGGTCGTGATGGCCCAAGTATCCCAGCCGGACGCACGCCGAGGAGTTCCATCCACATGTATGACGAATTCTCCGAAAGCCGTTTGGTAGATAGCGAGCTGTTCAGATAAAGGAGCCAAATAGTACAGCTTGGATACGCGATAATGCGCGTCTTTATTTGTATCCCCATAACAGGAATCAGCAGCACACACGACAGCAGCAGTGGTCAATTGAGAGATGGCGATATGATCAGGATGACCATAAACGCCATTTGGATCGAAAGTCACAATGACTTGAGGTCGCACTTGTCGGATGATTGTGACGAGGCTTGCCTGTATCTCTAAGGGGTTTGCTTGATCCAGTTCACCATCGATGTAGTTGAGCAGGTTGACACTGTGAATACCCAGCACACTGGCGGCTGCACGTAGTTCTACTTCGCGTCGTCTACCAAGCTCTTTTAATCCGGGATAGGTTTCGATGTCCCACGGCCAACCATGTTCTCCTCGTGTAGCTGTGACCAGATGGATCTCCACTCCAGTAGCAGCATATTTCGCCACTGTTCCACCAATCCCTAACGACTCATCATCCGGATGTGCAAGGATACACATCAATTTCAACTTTTCAGCCATATGTCTACCTTATTCACGAATAAGTGCCATCTCAATCGGCAGAAGCGAGAGGCTCTGGTTTTAAGAGAGCTTCTCGCAAGTGTGTTACAACAGATGCTTGATGCGAGTGTTGAGATTATTGCTTATCCAGCACTTATTCTCATTTACCCGGCTGATTCAGGCGCTCGGCCTGATATTCTGGTTCATATGGAACAGATTATTGGGATCGTACTTGGTTTTGATTTCGACAAGGCGCTTGTAATTGTCACGGTAGGCTGCTTTGACACGCTCCTGTCCTTCATCCATCATCATATTGACATATGCGCCACCCGCTGAGTATGGATGCAGCGCTTCGGAATAGGACTTAGCCCATGAAGTGATTTTCTCATTGTTGGCGGGGTCAGGATCGACACCGACAATCACCATCCCCCAGTTGGCATCCCGATAGCTGAAGGCGGTGTCGTTTTGCCCCACATGATGAGGTGCGCCACTGATCGGATACAAGTGCATGGTTGAGTGCATCGTTGGAAGTTGTGAGCCATATTTGACATGCTCCGCGATAGCTTCCTCGCTAATTTCTTTTACCCAATCCGCTCGCCAGTACCATTGCAACCCCTTCGGATAAATCGGATCGAACATACCTTGCAGTGCGGGGTAGGGGATTGGCCCAACAAAATCTAACGCAGGAGGCCCAAACTTTCGTATAGGCGCGAAAACTTCTGCGGCCTTATCCAGCGGCCCGGTATAACACCACACGATACCGCACATTTTCTTCGAGTGCAGATGCTCTGGGAAAGGCGCTCCCGGCGGCACAGTCAGAAAAGCAAACCAACCATTCACCTCTTCGGGTGCTGTCACGATATAGTCCCGATAAAAGCGTAAAACGTCGGCTGCTTGTTCCATAGGCCATAACATCGGCCCACCATAAACAGTACTAATCGGATGCAGTTGGAATAGGAACGAGGTGACGACCCCGAAGTTACCACCGCCGCCGCGTACTGCCCAGAATAAGTCTTGGTTTTCTTCGGCGCTTGCGGTCACAAAACGACCATCAGCCAGTACCACATCGACTGCTAGCAAGTTGTCGATGGTAAGCCCGTGGGTACGAGCCATATGCCCTAGTCCTCCACCCAGCGTCAGTCCACCAACGCCGGTAGAGGATATAACGCCACTTGGAGCTGCGAGGCCGAAAGCGTGTGTGGCATGGTCCACATCATTCCAAGTACAGCCACCTTCAACGCGAGCTGATTGTGCAGACGGATCAACCCGAATACCTTTCATCAGCGAAAGATCAAGCACCAGTCCATCATCACACAGACTTAACCCCGGCCCGCTGTGTCCACCACCTCGTATAGCCAGCGTAAGTTGATTATCACGCGCGAAATTGACACTTTGAATCACATCCGCCACATCAGCACAACGTGCGATGAGACCGGGACGCTTGTCAATCATCGCATTATGGATTTGACGAGCTTGTTCGTAGCCATTATCACTGGGGTGGATCAGTTCGCCATGAAAGCCGGAGGCAAACGCCTGAACCTTGGTCTCATCAATTTCTGCCACCGATCTTGCGACGTTTTTTCGTTCGTTTGCTATCGTTCCATCGAGCATCGTTGCCATTTTTTTCTCCCTTGTTTGAGTTGATACTCCAACAATAGGGTTAGACGGCATGGTCGGTCATCACTGATAGTACTGACATTTGTGCGGAGCAGTACGTAGTTTTTTTCGCATCGTTCTGTGCTTGGTACTTAAAACAGGGGGGCCTGAATAGATTTCTCTGGCACCATTAGGGGAATCGATTCCTAATTCCAATTTCTGATATGGATAAGAATGATCTTCAAAGAGGGTACTCGATGGGAAATGGGATCTTAGCCCTTCAGCGGTAAACCCTTTTCAATGTTGGAAACCATTTGAAAAGTGCTAGGCATTAAAAAATACCTTGCAAACGGTGTATTTGAAAATCTGAAGCTTTTGTTCAAAAACCGCTGTTCGGGTGAGGAACGGTATTTTTATTGAGGTTTTGGCATGTTAAACAGTCTATAACTGGTCAGCCTTGAGGGGAAGACACCGGATTTTTGCCTGCTTTGCAGGTGAAGCAGGTAAAAAAGGGCTGTTTTAGGGCCATTTATGAAGATAACGCTTGTACATTCAAACCGTATTCAAACGATCAAAACAGGAAAAACGTGGTAGAATTTTTGTTCTTGAAATCGTCACAGAATGCCATTTGACAAGAAAGGGCATTAAAGGACACTTTCCAGAGCGGATTGAAAGGCTATTCAAGCGATTGATTTGTGATTTTTGGGGTGAACATACCGAAGGGTTGATGCTATTTGAAAAGGTTGAGCCAGAATTCGAGAGGTCTCCTAATCCCTTCCCTTACGATGCCTATGGAGAACCTCGTCATATCATTAACCACTTGTCAACCGCAGCTAAAAATGAACGCAATTCCAGCAGCAACATGCACAAATTGCGCGGCGGCGGCATTACGGGAGCCATCCGCTGCATTTGTGTCATTTCGGTGGCATTAGCCGAGCCTCCCGCCGCCACAAAATGATACTTCGGCGGCAGGCTCCCTCACATCTGCCTGCCAATTCGGCGGAAGTATTGCAATTTATGCGTAACTACTCAGGTACCCTTTTCTCCCTCATTTTCCAAAATGCGAGTATCGATTTTGGAACTAGGAGCGATGAAGTCTCCCTCAGATGGTTGAGATGAATTAGCCTTGATTACGCAATTCTCCCTCAAATACCACCTGAGTAGTTACATTTATGCAGCAAATGCAGTAATTGCAGCAACAACTGCAATATTTTGAGCATTTGCATCTGTCAGATGCTCAAACTTTTATACAAAACTCGTGTTAAGTTATATCAAATCAAAATTCTGTCTTCGCGAGACCTTTTGATACAGCCCACACAGCGATCTGCGCCCGGGATGTAAAGCTGAGCTTAGACAGGATGTTACGAACGTGGGTCTCAACGGTACGCTCGCTTAGAAAAAGTGTCTCAGCGATTTCGTGGTTCGATTTTCCATCTGTGATGTGCGTCGCAACTTGACGTTCGCGCGAAGTCAGCCCGTCGAATAACTCGGCTTCTGCCCGCCGTGCCGAGAGAGGTTTTTCCTTCGGTATGCTCTGGAGCGCCACTGCCAAGAACCCTTCCTGTAAAGTGAGATCGTCGATAGTTTCTGCAAGAGACTGGACTGTTGTTCGTGCCATTGCATATTCGCGCTGGGCATCTGCGTCATGTTTCAAGGCTTGGTGCAAATGACCTAATGTAAGGTTCACTTGCCATATGAGGGGCTGGTGTTGCCGTTCAATCGCACTACGTTGTGCATCTTCTAAAGCCTGTTGTGCCTCACTCATGCGATGCAGTGCCATGAGTGCCTCCCCTTTGAGTTTCAAGAGGGTAGGAATCGGTTGCATGATAGCCTCGCCCGGTATCGAGGCCATCAATTGCTCCGCAATATTTAGCGCAGCTTCGGCGTTTCCTTGTAACAAGTACAGTTCACCCCATACCCAGATCATTCGTCGCTCAGATGAATTACGGGGTAGTGCGTCAGGTTGTATCGTCTGCTTGAGAACAGCTTCGGCACGGCGTGGATCGTTGTGCTGGACAAAAGCTAATGCCAAATAAGCTGTGAAATTGCCAATCCACCATGCCGAACCAATCCGGTGTGCCAGTGGCAGACCCGCTTCAAATGCTTGAATAGCCTGCTCAGGCGCGAGCAAAGTAAGGTAAACCTGTCCTAAGCTAAAATATGCTGCTGCTGTCCATTGTGGGTGTTCAATTTCGGTAGCGACATCTAGAGAACGTTGAGCATGGCGCAGCGCACGACCGAACTCACCAAAGCCCAGACACACTGTCGCCCCGGTCCATTCAGCATAAGCTTCGTCTGCGAGTGAGCCAATTTTGTGTACTAGACCTAATGCTTCTTCTCGATTCCGTTCAGCTTCTGCCAGCTTACCCAAAGGACTCGCAGTCGTTTCAGCCCAGGAAGGGGTAGCATAGACAGCCGCCGCCGTCAGACTCCAACTCAGTGCCTGAGGATCGTCCAACTCTCGAAACAGCGCGATCGCTTGCCGAAAATGCTTGACTGAACTGAGGATGTCGCCATAGATTCCATTTGCCATACCCAGTAGGTCGAGGGTTGCTGCCACTCCTTGTTTATCATCCTGCGCCTGAAAAAGCTCCAGTGCTGTATTGTGGGCTTGTAAACCCTCAACAGCCTTTCCCACATTCGCGTACCAGTTTCCCAACCGATTCAGACTACGCGCTATAAGTAGCGGATCATTGATTGTATGGGCTACCAGCAAGGCTTGCTCATAATACTCGCCGGACTGCGTATAATCCCGGCTTGCCCATAACATCCCTAAGTCAAGTAGAGCTTGCCATTCCGCCACACGATCATTTGATCCTTGCGTCGTTTGCAAGACTAATTCATGATCGAAACGTGCTCGTTCAAAATCGCCGCGGGCTTCATAGATCAGTCCACGCTCACGCAGGAGTGAGAGTGGCGGTGGAAGTTCAAGTTGACGCGCCGCTTCCAACGCCTGAGTAAAATTGTCAATCGCTGACTGGAGCGCATACAATTGGGAAGCTCGTTCTCCGGCGCGCCAGCAATAATGAAGGGCGCGTTCCCAGTTACCCGCTGCGTAGAAATGATAGGCTAATTCGGCTAAATAACTGTCGAGGGAATGGACATGCAAGCGCTCAATAGTCACCGCAATGCTTTGATGCAAAACAGCTTGTTCGCGTTTTAACAAGCTTGTGTAAATGGCCTGCCGCGTTAGAGCATGACGGAAGGCAAATTGCTCCGAAGATATTTGCACTACCAGTTGAGCATTAATCAGGGCTTTGATGATAGGAACAAGTTCTGCGTCTGTTTGTCCGGTTAAATCGCGCAGGAGGGTAAAGTCGAAGCGCTGACCGATAACAGCCGCAAGGGTAATAATTCGTTGGATGTCTTCATTGAGGCCATCCATTCGCCTCTGCACAGAATCCTGAATGCTACGTGGGATATGCAGTTCCATCGTCGGCTTGCGATCCCAATTGGCCTCCTCAAAAACAATATCACCGGTTGTGATTAGCGACTTCAGGATTTCCTCTGTGAAGAAGGGGTTGCCTTCGGTCAATCGAAAAATAAGATCGACAAATTCTGCGCTCACCGGACGCGCTTGGTTGAAAATAGCGCCAATCATCTCTTTTGTTTCATCCATTGACAGTCGGCTTAATGGAAACTCTAAAGCTAACCGTTGGCGGTCTAGACCACCTAAAAAATATTGAAGGGTTGGATGAGCTTCGTCAGTCCGATAAGTGAGTACCAGTAAAATGGGATACGATGTGATTTGTCGCGCAAAGTGGAGCAAGAATTCCAGACTCGTATCATCACTCCAATGCAAATCTTCGATGACAATAACCAGTGGTTCTTCGCTACTTAGTCGGATGAAAAACTGCAAGAGCGCATAAAAACAGCGACGTTTTTCTTGATCAGGCGCATGTGTTGTCGAAACAGGGTATTGCAGAACTGCCGCCAGTTCAGGAAGAAGCGTAATGAGTTCGGGGCCAGAAGTGCCGCATATTTGCGCGATAGTCTCAGGAGAGAGTTTAGCGAAATAGCCGCGCAGGAGATCAATCAATGGCGCATAGGGAAGAGCATAATCCTGTTCGAAGCAATTCCCTTGCAAAACAAGTGTCGCACTCTGTTTTGCGTGAGTTTTGGCTTCATTCAACAACCGCGATTTTCCAATCCCAGCTTCACCAGAGATCAGAAGCGTCTTTCCATGCTCGTTGTCAAGCTCATCTAGAAGGTGAAATAAAGAATCACGATCATGTGTACGACCGATAAGAACGGGACATAGAATAAGGCTCGGGATGACCATAATTACGTTTTCTATTTCTTCTTAAACATGTATCACAAGGTATTCTAGCTGGAATTTGAATCCAAAGAAAGCGTATAAGATCCGTTGCAATGCGAGGATCAGGCGACACTCGAATCTCGATTAAAAGATCTAATAAATACTGAGTGCCTAACTGGGGTAGCACCACATTAAGGGGTGGATGGACATTTTAAACCCTCACCCCCAACCCCTCTCCCTCAGGGCGAGGGGAGCCAAGGCCATACACGGCACGCTGTGTCCCTACGAAAACAGGTGGTTAGAGGATATAAAAGGTGTCCACCTTTTAGTGCGGAGCTACCCTAACTGGGGTAGCTCCACATTAAGGGGTGAAAAGGGATAGAAAAAAGAAAGATTATTGGGCAAACTGGCTGTTACTATGGCAATCGGGAAAACCACATGAACCTTCAAGCCGTATTTTGTCAGAATGCAGCCTGTCGTGACAGGTACAAAAAGGGAGCTGGGAATATTGTGACCCATAGTCAGAAGCGACAGCGCTGTAAATGCACCAGTTGTGGACAGATGTTTTCATATCATCAAGTTACCCTGTATGGTGGCTTACGAACAGATGTAAAAATTGTGACATGGGTGGTAGATCCTTCGCATGGGGCAGTCTAGTGGCGGCCATTGTGGCGGTATTTGAGCTTGACGAACGAACGGTGGCAGACTAGATGCATCGGGCACTAGATGCATCGGGCAGGTTTGTATGCAGAAACGTTTCGTCAACAGATGAAGTGAGTGGATTTACAGCAGGTGCAAGTGGGCGAAATCCACTTGAAGATGCAGCACCAAATCGTGTGGCTTGTAAGGCAAGTGTCATATGTTTGTTCCTGAATTCTATTAAAAAACAGGGTGCTGTAATTTGTTGTGTACAGCACCCTGTTCTCAGTCGATTTTTAGTTCCCTGAGGGTACATCAATCGTAATAGAACCCTCCTTGATCCCGTCGCTTGCCTTCTGGATCCGGGCTTTGAGATCGGCTGGGATCTTACTGTCCCAATCATGGAAAGGGGCGAGACCGACGCTGCCGTTTTGCAGGGTGCCGGTACTGATGCCCGCTTTGACAGAACCATCGGCAATCGTCTTTAGGTAGTTGTAGACTGCGACATCCACCTTCTTCTGAGTGGAGGACATCAGAGCGTCTTTCGCATCGGGATAGGTGTTGTACTCGTCAACATCGTAGCCGATTGCCATCAGGTTGTTTTGTTTGGCAGCCAGCAAGGCACCATCGGCGGCAACACCAAAGACAACATCGCAGCCATTGTCGATCAGTCTCTGAGCGGTTTCCTTGCCTTCAGTAGCGTCAGCGGAGGTAGGAACGTTGCTATCCGTGGTCTGAATATTGATGTAATTATTCATACCCTTAATATTTTCGCCAGCTTGCCAGACGGCTCCGGCACGGAAACTGATAATGTAGCGGTCACTTGCAGGGGTCTTCATACTGGAGACGGAGCAAACGAAGCCCGACTTGGACATGCCTCCAGCCAAGACACCCGCTAGAAAACCAAGCTGGTCTTCCGCAAACATCAAGCTAGTGACGTTGGTCAGACCGCCAGCGGAGTAAGCGTTGTCGACGATGGCAAATTTGATGTTGGGATATTGTTTGGCTTTCAAAGCCGTAGCATCGCCCATCAAGGAACCGACGGTGATGATGACGTTGTAGCCATCGGCTGCGAACGCATCAATGTTCTTCTCATAGTCACCGGGCTGCTTGGATTCGATGAACTTCACCTGAAAACCCATATCCGTGGCGGCTTTCTGTAGACCTTCCCAAGCCAACTGGTTGAACGCTTTATCATTCACGCCACCGATATCGGTAACTAAACCAACTTTAATCGACGAGTCATCGGACTGAACGGCAGCGGTTGTGGGGGCTGCTGCGGTCGTTGGTTGAACCGATACTGTGGTTGCAGCCGGAACGGTCGTTGCTTGAACCGGTGCTGTGAGCGCTGTTGTTGACGCAGCGGTAAGCGAGCAGGCAGGGAGAAGCATGGTGACCGTGAATATAACAGATAGAACAAGCCAAAGTTTCTTTGACATCATGATTTCCTCTTTCAAAATTCTGACCAAACACGGATGGTGAGCCTACAGATTTTGTTCTTTGATCGTATCCACGATGTTGTCGTTGCGGATCATCGCGCCGGAGATCATCATGGTCACGAAGACAATCGCCAAGATGCCGACGATACAACCCACAATCGCCCCCCAAGGCAGGGTGAAGGCAAAGGTACTCACTCCGTCGAACTGAGAGTAGATGAACATACTTACGACGATAGCTATCGGCAGACCATACAGCAGGGCGGTCAGCCCGTAGAACAGGCTCTCGTAGCGCAACATGCGCCGAAAGCCACCCGGCGTCAGCCCGACCGATTTGAGCATGGCGAACTCACGCCGACGCAGCTTAATGCTGGTATCCAATGTGTTGATGATGTTGGTCACCCCGATCAGCGTGATCAGCGTCAAGAACCCGTAGAAGAACAGGTTGGTCAGCAGCGTCTTCAGGTTGTTGTTCTGGTTGAATTCCGCCATCGATTGGTACGAGAAATTGCCCCCAACGGTAGACTTGTAGAGCCGTTGGACGGCTACTAAGGCTGCTTCCGGATCATCACTCTTGAGGGTCATGTTCCCGGGATTGACCGGGCCTACTTCCAGCAGTTGGTCGTTCAAAGCGTCGAATAGGGCATCTGAGATGATCAACTCTGGAGTCAGTGTTACCCCCATCAAGCCCAGAGGAGTCTCCCGTGTGACTGTTCCCACCGTCCACGTCAGGCTGGCCGGTGCATCATTCCCGGTATGGGTGGCCCACTCAGGCATCTTGGAGACCGTCATCGTATCGCCCGGCTTCAGGTTGAATAGGTCAAAATCGTACAGCTTGCCGTTCTGACGCAGGTTGGTGTGGTTGACCAAGATCCCCAGCGGCGCGTCTGGATTGGAATACTGCTTCACGTCCAGACCGAGCTGTGCGGCGTAGCGGGCAAACTCGGTCGGCCCCACGGCAGTCACCTCTAGCACAAACGCGTATGTACCGCCTTCTACAGGTTGGGGTAGATTTTCAAGTTTAAGGCTGTTTAGCTCCTGTAAGGCCTGATAAGCCGGGTCGGTGATCACCGCGCGTGAGGGAACGTACAGCTCGTAGGTAGAGCGTCTATAGGCAACCCGCTGGACTTCTGGCAGTTGGCTGACCAAATCGGCAAACTGCTGAGCGTGACTCTGGCGATAGTCCAAGTCGACCATCAGGTCAAAGTTCATTGCTTTTACAGCCATGCTTTGGGTGGTATTGGTATACAGCGTCAGTGAGTTAAAGGCTACAAACAGGATGATGCTGATCATGAGCGAGAGTAAGGTGGTGCGGTATCGCTTGCGGTCACGTTGGAGGGATTTAAGCGCCAGCTCGCCCTCGAACCCGAACACACGCCGGATCAGCGGGCTGGTGCGCAGGTTGAGCGGCTTGCCTTCCTGAATCTCGCCACTCTGGCGGATGGCATCGATGGGCGAAATCCGGGCGGCGCGGCGGGCGGGAATCCATGCGGAGATCAGGATGGTCGCTGCGGAAAACAGCACAGCCAAGACGATGACCAGCGGTGAGATCACCAGCGGCATCCCTTGCTCGGCATCAAGGATCAGTCCGGCGACGATTCCCTGAGTGAGTTTCAGCAAGATCGCGACCCCGACGATGGCACCCAAGATGCCCAGCGGAATGCCGATCATCGCGATGATACCCGCTTCCACCAGTACTGTCCGGCGGATTTGTGCTGCTGTGGCGCCCACGCTGGCAAACATGCCGAACTGTTTCTTGCGCTCACCAATCGAGATGGCGAAAGCGTTGTAGATCACAAATGCTGAGCCGCACACGATCAGTGTGATGAGGGTGGCGAGGATCACCGGGAAGAAGCGCGCGTAGTTGTCACGGCCGCTGGCACCCATCCAAGTCAGCAGATCCTCGTTGTAGACAATGCTATCAGCCGCTTGACCGCCCAGATCTGTGATCACCTCCAACCCTGCATTCTTTGCTATCTCCGGTGCGTTGGTGTCAATACTGCGCGGATCGCGGGCGAGGATCGAGATGTCCACTTTGTCCGCTGCTGTCAACTGCGCCGGATCGAGGTAAGTCAAGGCGGGGAAATCTGCGGGCAGACTGGTTTCGTAGGACAGCGGCACCATCACGCCGACTACCGTGTAGGTTTTGGAAACGGATGGGATAAAGGTTTCCCCATCTTGCAGCGTGACATATTCTTCGCCGCCCCATGCCCTGACGAGTTCATCGTGGTTGGGGATATTCCGCTGACCAAAAGTCACCTGCAATGTGGAACCCGGTTTCAAGCCAAGGCCAGAGTCCGCTATCATCACCGGCGAAATGAGCAGCTCATCCCCGTTTTGTGGAAGGCGTCCTGAGATCAGCTTGATAGGGTGGTTTTGGAACGAAAGCGTGTCATAGCCAGTGATATACAGGTAGGGCCTAACTGTGTTGTGGCTGCCGTAGGTGGCGTTCCCGAGCTGCTCGCTGAACATCGCTGTCTGAACGGCGTTGTTTTCGGTGATATATTTCGCCTTTTCGAACGGCACGCTGAGGAACTGGGCGTGCCAATCCCCTGACATGAAGATCTCGTGGTCGATCATCGTCTTCTGGAAGCTAACGCCTAATAGGAGCACCCCGCAGATCAGGGCAGAGGACAGGATCACGCCAAAAATGGTCACCGCAGTACGCTTCTTGTTCAGCCGCAGATATTTCAGGGTATAAGTCGTCAGGATGTTCATGCCCGCACCGCCTCGTCACGCATGATGTGCCCGTCGCCGAAGGTGATGATGCGGTCGGCTTGCAGGGCGATGTCGCGGTCATGGGTCACCAGGATTAGCGTCTGCTGGTAGCGTTGGTTAGAGAGCTTGAGCAGCGCGATGATCTCCTTGGCATTGCTGCTATCCAAATTGCCGGTTGGCTCGTCGGCTAACATCAGCGCAGGGTTATTGATCAGCGCCCGCCCGATAGACACGCGCTGCTGCTGCCCGCCGGAGAGCTGATTGGGCAGGTGCTTAGTCCGGTCGGCTAACCCCAGCGTGGTCACGATTTCCTTAAGACGCGCCTCATCCAGCTTGCGTCCGTCCAGCAACAGCGGCAGGGTGATGTTCTCCTCCATGTTGAGGATGGGGATCAGGTTG
>JACDGI010000721.1 GCA_013821665.1 Anaerolineae bacterium | reverse complement strand
GTCTTCGAAGACGATGGCCTCGGATGGCGCAACGTTAAGCTGCTCGGCGACCCACAGAAAAATATCCGGTGCCGGTTTATTGTGGCGGACGGTGTAGCCATCAGCGATGACATCAAAGTATTGCAACAGGCCAAGTTTCTCGACCACGCCGCGCGCGTTCTGACTCGATGAGCCTAAGCTGACTTTCAAACCTGCGGCATGGGCTTCTTGCATGATTTCAGCCGTGCCGGGAAAACGATCTGCCGGGGTGAGATCCTTCAAGCGTTCGCCGAAATAGGTGTTCTTGCGAGCCATCATCTCTTGGGCTTGATCTTCACTGACCGTTTTGCCACCCAAGAACACTTCAAGGCTGTGCCGCCGCACCAATCCCTGCATTTGCTCGTGCTGTTCCCAGCCAAAGTTAATGCCTTCGTCTTGCGCTAAACGCAACCACGATTCATAATGCAGCGGCGGTGTATCTGCGAGTACGCCATCCATATCAAAAATGAGTGCGCGAATGTTCAACGTCATAGCCAATTACGATGTTTTTCTTTGGTCGATTAGAGATATAATATCAAACTATGCTGCAAAACAAACTACTAATCCCAACCGTTATCCTAGTCTTAACGTTTTTCCTCGTTGGATGCGATCCATTGGCTAGCCAGCCCACCCCGGCTGTATTGATTATCACTGCCGTACCCAGCGCTACCCCTGCGCCAACGGTTACAGCGGCGGCGACGATCACATCTGTGCCAACACTGACACCGGTCGTGCTGCCATCACCCACATCACCGGCTTGCGACGAATCTACAGGGCAAATCCTGCACATCGACCAATTCAAGAGTACCGTGGCGGATGAAAATCTACGTTACCGTGTGTATGTGCCGCCTTGTTATCAAAAGACACAGAAGCGCTATCCCTATGTGCTGCTCTTACATGGGGCAGCGCAAAAAGAAGATGAATGGGAAAAGTTAGGTTTGCTGACGAGCGAAAATCAAGGTTTCCAATTGGGTGTCCTGCCACCCATGATTATCGTGATGCCTTATACAGGTGAAATCGGTAATAACAGTTTCTTCCCGCCTGATCCATCCTATGAAACGGTGGTTCTTGATGAACTGGTTCCGGCGATTGAACGTGACTTTTGCACATGGAGTGACCGCGACCATCGGGCAATCGGCGGTGTTTCACGCGGGGGATTCTGGGCATTTAGCATTGGTATGCGCCATCCCGATGTATTCGGCATCATCGGCGGACACAGCGCTTATATGACCCAAGATTTGAATGAGATTCCGGCTGCATTTAACCCGTTGGATCTGGCAACTAATTCGACGTTTTTACCGGACGCGAAACTACGCATGTATATTGATAACGGCGCACAAGATCCGTCAGGCGCTAACTTAGAATTACTGTCCAGCCGCCTGAGCGAACGCAACATTACGCACACCTACGTGATTAACCCTATCGGCGATCATGACGATGCGTATTGGTCAGCGCATGTATCCGAATATCTGGCGTTTTACGGTCGCAATTGGCCGCGCAGCGCGGGTGAATTGCCAAGCTGTTTGCAACCCAGCCCTTAAAAATTTTACGGCGATGCAGTTGCTTCGGCAGTCGCATCTGGCACAGGTGTTGAGCTAATGATGCCTGTAGCGGCTTCACATTCACGTATCAAATCATCAGCAGCCGAAACGACATCGGGAATCTCATCTGTGACGGCTAAGTCGCGTCCCTGATGCAGATTGGGCAGCGCCTGTGTACACAACCCAAGTGCCTTTTGAGAACGTCCCAGCCAGAAAAAGTAATACGGGAACTGTGTCCCTAAATCGACGGCTTTTTGCAAATGTTTGATGGCGCTCTCGTTATCGTCGAGGCTGCTTTGTACCCGCCCCAAATAAGCATTACAGTCGATACTATCCGGGTTCGAATCCACACAACGGCTTAACATCTCTGCCGCCTGCGAAAAGTTGCCCTCGCCACGAAAATACAAAGTTCCCAAGGCAAAGAGCGCGAGGCCGTTTTTCGGATTAACAGTAATCACATCACTTAAGATGGAAATCGCATCGTCCATATTTTTATTGAGCGTAGCTGTATCACCGCTGCTGACACCCAGAGTGTATAAGATGTTCGCCAGATCAACCGCAAGATAAGGGATCTTGGGGGCAATATCATAGGCTTGTTGATAATACTTTTGGGCTGTTTCGCGATCATAATCCACACTTTGGGCGATCACACCCCGCACATTCAACGCCTCGAAACTACCGGAATCCAGTTCGACAGCGCGTTCGCTGGTGCTTTTCGCGAGGGGGAATTCGCCATCGCTGTAATAGGCCAATGCCAAAAAGGCCATCGCACGGGCATTATTACCATCCAGTTCGAGCGCGCGCAACGCACTCGCGATGGCTTCACCGGTGCGACTATTCTTATCGAGGGCCAGCGCCCGAAACGCCCACGCATCCGACGAAAAGGGGTTCGCTGTGACCGCCGATTCAGAAGCCGCTAACGCTTCTTGGTCGCGCCCTTCCATCATCAGACCAAAGGCTAAGCGATTGTGAACCGTAACATCATTGGGCAAGGCACTGACGATGACACTGTAGCTGGTGACCGCTGCTTCGATGCGACCTTCACGCCAATCATTTTCAGCCGAATTCAGCTTGGCGGATGGGTTTTCAGTAGCGGTAGCAGTTGGCGCAACCACGGTTGACACGCCACTTTGCACACTCTGGATGGCGTTGCTGATGGCTTCTTGCACCGGTGGCGCAAATTCCTCGCGGCGTTTGTATAACTGGATACCGACTACGACCACGATAGGTGTTAATACCCACAACCATAGCCAGCGCAGTGATAGCGGACTACGCCTCTGCTGATTTTTTGAATAGCGTTTAGGAGTCTTTAGATACATAGCTAACCGGCTCCAATCAAGGTGGGTGGGATGACTGTTGGTTCTATTGTTGGGAGCGCATGATTGTTATACGCCACGCAGTTTTCGGTAACGAGCTTTAAGCCCGTTTGAATAATGTTCAAAATAGTTGGTTCTGTGGTTTTCTGTTGGGCTTGATTCAACAAATCCCAAGCCGAGTCACAATTGGCCGTGCCGCCGATGTAATAATAGGCCAATCCCTGTTGATAGTAGCATTCAATGGCCGTCGAATCATTGGCCTGACAAGCCTTGAAATCCACAATGGCATCTTCGTAGTTCCGGCGACGGAAGCGCACACCGCCACGCGCTTTATAAGCATCGGCGTAATTGGGGTCGATGGTCAGGGCATCGTCACAAAAACCTTCTGCCTGCTCATTTTGCCCGACCTGCGTATAGGTTTCACACAGCCGAAGGAGCGCTTTGGCATTACGGGGTTGAAGCGTCAATACTTTTTCATAGGCGGCAATGGCATCTTCAAGACGGTTCGCGCCTTTATACTGCCCTGCCAGTTCAAAGTAAGGGGATGTCAAATTAGGGTTGATGTTAATGGCATCTTCCAACTCTTTGATGGCTTCATCGCGCCGCCCGACCAAAATCAAGGCGATGGCATAACCACGATGGGCTTCGACACTTTTGGGATCAGCATCGACGGCTGCCGCGCCATAATCCAACCCTTGTTGGTAACGACCAATATCGGTATAGGCACGGGCGAGAATGGCTAACAACGGTGCAAAATTGCTGTTGATTTCGTAGCCCTTTAGCGCAATAGGAATCGCAGACTGTGAATCATCCAGCCAAACCAGCGCATTGGCTTTTATGGTGTAGGCACGTACATCCTGTGGAGCCGCTTCAATGGCGCGGTCGCCCAACGCGGAAGCTAATTCAGAGTCAGATTTGGGTCGATTTTGGGCAGCACTGGCGGGGCGATCCAATTCAATCAGGGTGCGCCCGTACTCATAAATGTAATTGATGTTATTAGGTTCCTGACTCACCGCTTGCGCGTAGGCTGTAGCTGCCTCTTCCATCTTGCCCTGTAGAAATAGGTCATAGCCTTGTGACGCAAATGTGCTGGCAAATGGTGTGGCAGTTGGAGCGAGGCCAATTGCATCCAGCGCGACTAATTGGAGTTTTCCGAATTGGGCGCTGACAAATACCAGAATGCCACCAATGAGTAAGCCGTAAA
>JACDGI010000057.1 GCA_013821665.1 Anaerolineae bacterium | reverse complement strand
TGGTGGGCTGAACGGCTTTGGTCAAGGCGATGGCTTAGGCGGAAACGGTCTGGGCGGGGGTTTTGGTCAAGGCTTCGGTGACGGCTCAGCACAAGGTGCGATGGGTGGCGCACCTCATGGTGGGCTGAACGGCTTTGGTCAAGGCGATGGCTTAGGCGGAAACGGTCTGGGCGGGGGTTTTGGTCAAGGCTTCGGTGACGGCTCAGCTCAAGGTGGGATGGGCGGTGTCCCCGGCACCGGTCACGGTTTTGGACAGCGCTTCGGTGACGGCTCAGCTCAAGGCGCTCTGGGTGGTTCTGGACAAGGTCTAAGCAATATAGCAGACATCTCAAATAGCTCTGGCATCCGAGGACTGAATGATAATTTGAGATCACTACCGGATGACATTCAAAGGCCCGGTGGTGGATATACGGGTATTAGTCCTTTAGGTGGGGGCTTTTCTGGCTATCAGCCAGCTAACAATTATAAGAGCGCACATCAAAATACTGCCTCAAAAAGCGAAACGGTTAGAGAAACTGTACGCACAAACGATTCAGGTGAGACTGGAACCGGTCGTCATCAAAGCAACTTCAGCTATGCAGCAGGAATCACGGCAGAATTTGAAGGCCGTTACGACAGTGTTCAACAAATAGACAAAGCCGTTATTAGTTATGGCAGATTCCAGTTCACGCTAACTTCTGGAAACCTCTCTAACGTGCTAAGGAGTTGGCGTGACGGCCCAACCAGTCAGGGCCAAGCGCCAAAAGCTTGGGCTATTATCAATGCATCAATGGATAGAGTCACAGCACAAGATGCGAGTTTAGCAGATAATAATGAATTCAAGAATGCGTTGCGTCAGGCAGGTCGAACACAGTCCATGAGGGAGGCGCAAGATAACTATGGGCAACGTAATTTCTTTGATCCAGCGGTTAAACTGGCCAATAGAGAGGGGGTACAATCGCGTGTAGGACAAGCGATTTACTTTGATACTTATATCCAAGGTCCGCGTGGACTTAGATCGATCATTGAGAAAACACGAGCAGCAATTGGTGATGAAAAAATGGGCGAACAAGCCTACCTAAATAGATTCTTGGACGAAAGAGCCGCGTATATGCTTAGACTTGCTGATCAAAATGATATAAAAGCACAACAAAGTCTCAACCAAGCAAAGAGTGAACGGGCCTCTGGAAACGCTGCTAAAGCTAGAAATTCTGAGAAAGCAGCAGAACGTTATCAGCACACCGCGCAGATGTTTCGTAACGCCCCTGAGCGACGGGTGGAACAATTAAGACAGGAAGTGAATCGTGAATTCACCAATCCATATAAGTGATTATAAATTTAATCACTGTCATTGATAACTAAAACCTAGCGGAGAAGAAAACACTCTGGAATTGGCTGCCAATTTATCGTCGACTTTGACACGATTTGTAGCCGCAAATCTCAAACGTTCGGTACTTCTCCGACCGGCTAATAACGGGAAGTGTAATACATGTTGCTCTGCTTTAGTGGTGAAATCCCGGCACTACTGCCTTGGTAGGCCATATCTCAACAGGAACTAGAGTTACCTATTCCCATAAATGCCGAGGTTTTCTAGAGTGTACAAAAGATCGGTGGTAAAGATTTTGATGTGGTGTGTGGCAGAAGGAACCGGACTTTGTTAATTATTACCACAATTACGCCAGGAAGCATGGATTTGACAATACTTGGCAGGAGCAATAGAAAACTGGGCCAATCACATCATAAACAAAGATAAGTGGAAAAACGGACCACCTGTACCGGATTTTATGCGCTAGCCAATGTCAAAGCCACTAAAATATTGGATTGCCCATAAAGTTCTTCGATGTGATAATCAGGCAAGCGAATTGATTGGATGAGATCAGTTGATGTTAAATTGGAAGTAAAATTATGGCACTAAACAAGATGATCAGCATAAGACGCCACTGGAAGTTATTATCAGGCTTGGTTATTCTCACTGTCATCGGTTGGTCTATATATGCCTCAAAACACCAACCTGCCTCTTGGAAATTTGGGTATGTACAGTATAAGGACGACAAGTTTGATGCATATTTGATTAATGGAGATGGTACTGGAATTTATCGTTTAACCAATGATGGGGAGATCAAGAATTTTGATGACTTCCTAACAAATTCAATGATATTTACTTTCGGACGTGATTATAAGCGTGATATTTATATTGTTGATAATGATTCAAAGCCAAAAGCGCTGACAACTGATAAGGAAGACGATTTCAGTCCTTCTGTATCCCCTGACGGTCGCCAAATAATTTTTTCATCTAATCGTGATGGGAACTATGAACTATACCTTATGAATATTGATGGATCTAATCAGCGACGTTTAACTAATACACAAGATGATGAAATCAATCCGAGTTGGTCACCAGTTGGGAAGGAGATGGCTTTTGCCATTCATCGTTCGCTAAACGGCACTAACTATAGCAGTATAAATATTATGAATATTGATGGGTCTGGATTGCGCTCGCTAACTGGTATGAGCACTAATGATTTTGCACCGGATTGGTTACCTGATGGGCAGAAGCTAATATTCGTTTCCACACGTGATGGGAATTCTCATATTTATATTATGAATAAAAATGGCTCAAATCCGCAGCGTCTTACTGATGGCGGTGAACCGGATTCATATCCAAGGGTTTCACCAGATGGCTCATCTATAGTATTCGAACGTTCTCTAGGAGAAATATGGACTATGAACATTGATGGTTCAAATCAACGTCATGTTATTGGTGATAACAGTAATTATGTCTTAAGTCCAGTGTGGTTACGTTACTATTAATAATTAATTCCAATTATGGGTAAGGTTATAAGGTTCGATTGACTCTGGCTCCCTTGGAAACAACCTCATTGGCACGGATTCAGGTATTGATGGCTTCCTTTAAATTGATGTATGGACCGAAAGTTCTAACTTGATGATATTGGAAAACGATAAGCCATAACTGAAAGTACGACTCTCAGCCTAGGAAGTCCAGCTATCAGCAGCGGAAAATCCACCTATTGACGGCATTGAAGACTTCCGCAGGCTCAACACTCTCTCCGCCAGATGTATTTTTAGCGCCACCGCATGAGGCATTCAGAACCTTCGGGCATCGCCCACATTGCGACTTCCCGTTCGTTGATGGTGATAATTTGTTCATCGGATACCCTGCGTAATGCACGGGTATTGGTGACCAAATAGGTGTTTTTTGAGCTCTCAAACATGTTCGAATCCACTTGAGTCAACGTCTCAAAGAATTAATGCTTAAGTTTCAGACACTACTATCTTGTTCTTCTCTACCTTGCCAGCTAACGCGACCATAGTTTGACAGTTCTTCAGGATGTCGAAATACACAAGATTGGCCTTTCATTTTTATTCGAGTATAGCGGATGATTAGCAAGCCTAACGATTCGTGAGAAACAGCGAAACGTTTTTCAATATTTAGAACCTCAAAGCCTATCCTTCCAGTGTAATTTTGTCATTGATGTTCAATCTTTTCCTATTTCACTTTAGTGGTAACTATGCATCCAATATGCGTTACGCATTAGTTCTCCTCAAATGTAGAGCTAGTAAAAATGATAATATTGTGAAAAACTTCTTTAACGGTAAACAGATTGTCATACATTGCAATAAGTAATATATTTATCGAATATTTTCTTGGATAGAGATAGATATTTTCGTCATTTATTAATTTATCTAGTACTGCTGATTCACAAAGATTAGCTCAAAATTGGTGCTTTACCTTTAGGCTGCGAATCCTAGAATAAAGGATTTTATCACATGGATGTGACCTGCGAACCACGCCGAATTCTCCAAAGGCGATCATGAAGTCGATGGCTACCAATTTGAATATATATAGAATATTCGGGACCCTTGTTCCGCACTCCCCGTTTGTTCTTGAATATACAATAGCTATCCCACTTCCTATCTTAGACACGATGCTGTCACACATCCAAGTGCCGATGGGATATTGCCAGCTTCTATCTATGGCGATTGGGAAGCCTCAGTCCTCTGATCCACTTCACATTCCGTCCTATTATGCGCGCCAAAATTTAATTGTCATACAGGACTTCGCGACAACTTTGAATTCGGATAAAATCGATCAAGTGCTTGAACGAGCAAATGCCTGATCGACCATTCAGCCAACAACATTGTACGGAGATATCAATCGTATAGGGATAGTCACCAACGATTAACTTCGACGGACATCTGTGGTTCGCCGCAAGATTTTTAAAGCTTTCGTTTTTAGTCAATAGAATGAGGGACACTCGCATGAACCAAAATAGCAACCAATTCACATGGAATCAGGAAAGTGTCGATAACCTAGCTCATGATGCCGCAAGTGAAATACGTGTAGTTAGGCCCCTTCTCAAGCTTTACGGGAAACAAGGAGCCTATACTGGAAATATTTTAGGACATCAGATTATTAGTTCCAAACAAGATAAGGACATAAGTTCCTCTCTGAGCATCCCAATAAACCAGAGCTTGACACCATTAATACTTTCCTGTGACTTTACTTTGCAGCAAGAGCAATTTAGTGATGTAGATGCTCTCAACACTCTTGTCGTGGAAGCCGCCTACCGTATCGCTGTAGCAGAGGATGCTGTGATATTGCTTGGTTCGGACGCACAGACTTTCATCAAAAGGCTTAACGTGAAAGCCGATGAAAATTATTTAGCGAATCAGGCTAGACTATTTCCAAAAGGTGCAAAGCAAGTGGGACAGGATAGATCAATCCTCGACTGTATCGTGGGAGGTATTGCCGATCTAGAAAAGAATGGTCGGATAGGAAGATATGCAGCCATAGTTTCTCTTGATTTATATCAAGAAGCCATGAAGCCACGGACCAGTGCAATGGATGCTCCAATCTACGAGATTCGTCCTCTCCTTATTGAAGATGGGTTCCGCCACAGCCAAGTGCTTCCTCCAAGAACCGGTGTGATCTTTTCCCTTAACGGGGATGGCGTGAAAATAGCCGTTCCTGTTGATACCTCTGTCGAGTTCGTTGAGGAAAAAAAGGATGCGTTTCTTCAGGTGGTCGAACAGATTAGACTCGTGGTAGATGTACCAGAAGCCATAGTCGCGCTCCGATAACCAAACAATCTCAGCGAGAGGAGCAAGGGAATGAGCCACGAGCATCAAGGAATACGATTATGGGTTGAGCCCAACGAATACCTTACTAGAGGAACCATTGAACCAGGCTCGGATGTTGACCTAACAGTAGGAGTTGAACCGGCTGATGCGAGCAATCGAGTTCAGGTTAGATATCGTGTCAATAGCGGTCCAGTGGCAACATTAGCAGCGGAACCAATCCGACATGTTGGCAAAGCGCAATACTTCAAGGCACAATTGCCATGCGCCACCTTGTGCGACGGTGATACCTTGGAATATAGTGCAGTTTGCCAGTGTGCAGGCAGGCAGGTACCCTCACCGATAGTCGCAGAGCAATTTACATCCTCATTAAGAGTGCTGAATGCTAGTACGGCGAGCGACCAAAAATCAGAATATACATCAGTTGCTAGTAGGAGCCAACAGATAGTTAAAGGCGGATCCGTTGGCTTAGAGATTCCGCGTGGCACGTCCATCACAAATCTGCTAAAACCCACTCATCTTAGTCTGTTTGCGTTAGAGCGAAACACGGGTCACCCCATCGCACGTATGCCGTTCTATGCGGAAGTCGGAGTGACAAGCTTCCAATCCCCGGCAAAGCCCGAATGCAAGCTGGAAAAGATTATCCCTACTGCCATTCGGGCATTTTACTCGGCTGCAGAAAGTAAATTCAGAGCGGCCACGCGCTATTCCATACCGGAATTAAATATCTTAGAAGAATCACTATGCGACGCACTATCGCGTTCGCTCTCACAAGAAATTATCGATCACTTGGCTGACAATCCGACAGACGCGGTTACTACAATCACCGCGATACTGCAGATGGCCAAGGACCATACGATTGACAAAAATATATCAGCCAGTACTCCAGATACATTAAGTAAACTTTTCGAAGAAACTATCCGAGCTTATGCAAAGGAAAACAATTTACCACTCGCGGGAATCCAAGCCAAAGGCCCGCAAATCGTCTGGGCGCATCCTCTGGGCACTCTAGCGACTGATCACGTCGGTTACCTTTCATTCGATCTCACCCGTCTGCCGCCAGACGTTACTGAGGCACTTGGATTAGCACTGGAGGCTCGCCGTACCAACCCCAAAACTCCTACGTCCACCACTATATGGGTTTATCCGATGGCACAGGAAGCGGCGCGTATTGACGCATTGGCCCAAATGCGCTTTGCCCACGACGCTATTGTTGTCAAGCTGGAAATTGACACAGAATCCGATTTGGATAACTGTCAGCCCAAGATGTGTGATTCGATCGCAAATCTAGGAATTATGGCCATGCAGAATCCCAGCATGACCGACTGGCGGCTTTCGCCAGCATCTTTTGCGACTAATCCGGGTGCGCTCGTGGGAGCAGACGGATGCGAAACGATTTTGCCTGCTAGCCTTGCCCTGCAAGAATTCTACTTTTACCAAGTGATACGGCTGACCGACATACAAGATATAGTACCTGCAGACTTACGCGACTATGTTAAGATTGGCCTTGTACACGAATATCGCCACGCTTGGTATCACCTTGGTCATTCACTCGGACAAATTCTCTATAGCATGCCGCTAGCACCGGGCGAAACAGTCAACCTTGCAGTAGTTGACTGGACACGACGAGATGATGCTCAGCGCAAGGAACAGACGACGCTGGATGAGCAGCTCGTCCATAATGAACACCGGGACCGAACGATTACTGAAGCCGTCAATGCCGCAGTGCATGAATATCAGCATGGAAGCAGCTTTATGGGCGGTATCGCAGGATCCGCAGGCGGTGCAATGGGGGCAAATGGAATGGGTGGTGCGATTGGCATCGCTGGCTCCCTTGGAGGCAGCACTTCCAACAGCAGTGGTTCTAGAGACATCGCAGGCAACACTGTGCAGAAGTTAAGTGACAATATCACTCAGGCCAGTTCGGCAATGCGAGAACTTCAAAGTACCGTTGTTGTGCATTCGACACAGTCGGAGAAAGAGGCTATTGAGACCCGCACAGTAGTGAACTACAACCATAGCCATACTTTGACAATTCTTTATTATGAAGTATTACGACATTTTCGTGTTGCAACAGAATTTGTACGACTTCGTCCTGCAGTTTTGGTCAAGCTCCGGACGGATTGGTTTGAAGGTGCGGCTGCAGCACAAAACATTCTAGATAATCGTGCAGTTCTAGAGACCGCATTGCTGGATCCTAAATATGCAGAAGGCTTCAACGCTATTGAACGCCTACGTTATCGTGGTCCTGCCTACACCGATTATACAAGACCATTGGATAGTCCTTGGCCTAATGAGCTGCCACAACCCCCTGCAAAAATCGGACCTTTACTACGCTTCTTTGAATTTAACATGAAGACTGGTGGTTGGTTTGCAGATAATAACACTAAAGATGTCGTATTAGGTGCCAAACTATATCCTTACGATATCTCGCTAGTGAGTGTCGATACTCGCATCAGTCCTGCTGGTGCATTCACGTTGGGGGGTGCGAATAACTCGTTTGTTGCTAAGGTAAGCCAGTGGGGACCGGATGAGAAGAAAACTGATACCATCTTCTGGAGTGACATTCACTCAATTGTAATCCATGTACACGAGCAAGAAACAGATGTATCCTTTGAACACATCCAAGTAACTGGTATAGATATCGATGGAAATCCTTTAGACCTAGTGGATAAGTGGTATAGCGATGGCCATCTAACCATTACTAATGATTGGGATATACTTCTACCAACAAAGAGACCTCCGCCTCCGCCTCCGCTTGCACCCATATATGACGAAGCGACAGCTATTGACCATATTAAAGGAATGGAGCTTTTAGCCCATCTGAGTAAGCACAAACGCTACTATAGCCGCGCCATACTCCTAAATCAGAATGCAATCGAACGGGCGGGCGACCTTGATGATATGCACGTACTCGAACACCTGGACAACCGACCGCTGGAAATAATTGGCGATTACATGGCATTTCCTTGCACCGATGACGATTGGAACACGAGCATTATAGCCAGTCTTAATTCCAAGCATGACAACACCAAACTTCATCTAGATGAACGCCTGGTCACGCTGCCAACTCGTGGCGTGTTTGCTGAAGCAAAGCTTGGGCACTGCAACGCATCCGAAGAAATTGATCCCACCCGCTTCTGGGATTGGCAAACATCGCCAATACCACATTCCGCTCCCGAAATCGCAGCCATTGAAGCTGGCAAGCACACTGTTATTAACCCTGATTTAAACTCAACCCCATTCCCACAATCCTTAGTTAATATCGTTAATCCACCCAATGCGCCAGACCCAACAGGTCTCACAAGTGCCATGAATGTACTGGCAACCTCGAACATCTTCCGCGACATGTCAGGGCGCGCCGAGGTTGCCGATCTCTTGAAAAAGCTTAGTGATAATTCGGTGGCCATCGCTAGTGTCGCTCAGAGAGCTGCTACAGGTGGGGTGGGTACAGGAGCTGGAGTCCCTAGTTCCAGTACAAGCAGTGGAACCAAATCTTCAGGGAGCAGTAATGGCGCTGGATCGGTCAGCCAACGCTTACCGACCAGTGGAACACCTCAAACCGTAGCCGAGGTAAATGAACTTGCTACCGGGATCCGAAACCATCTTCCACCAGATCGAGCGAATGCAATGGTCGACCAGCTTTATCAAAACAAAGTTGACCAAACAGTCGCAGACGGCCTCGATTTGCAGCAAGTGGGGGACCACCTCGTACCCCCCGCAACAAATCCACTTCATCCTGCTTCGAACGAGTTGGTAGCAATGTTAGGGGAGGCTCAATTGGCTGCAAAGCTCGAAAGCGACGGTCTGGTTGTATTCCGCAATTGGACCAAGAATGTCTCGGCTGTAGGCATCGACCTTGTCGCTTTAGAATTGACGCGCCATCCGAATCCACTCCCCTATAGGGTGTGGTTGATCGACAACAAGGCTCAGTTTCAGGGTATTGGCGACGCTAATGCGCTTACTGGGCCAAAATTTGATACTTATAAAGCCGACACTATCAAATTCCTAAAAGAAGTCCACCCGAACCCCTTAGCAAAAGAAGCTGCAAGGCTTCTGGAAGAGGGCAAATTCGTTAAGGTTGTGGGCAACGGTTGGAGTGGGCCGATTACGCGTTTCACGCGTGGCTTGTTCGCCAAAGGATTATCTGCCTACGACATTCGAATGGGAAAACTGTTCACTGAACAGCAGGTGTGGGAGGCAGCCTTCAATACGGTAGCCAAGATTGGGGTCGTGAAACGGGTTCCTGGGATGCGTGGGACTGCAACTCTCGGAAGCATGCTTATAACGATTGCCGTGATGAGTGGAACATTACTCGCGCTGCGTTCACAGGAGGGTCAACAGGTACTTGGAACGATAGTCGCTGAAACAGCATTAGGTGCAGTGCTTAGTCGCCTGCCAGGTGGATTCATCGCGGGTATAGTAATCGGAATGGAAAGTGACGAATCTCCGGACGCTTTGGCAGCACGAAAGCGCAAAGAAACAATAGACGATTTAGTTTTTTCCTTGCCTGACAGTGAGAGCATGTCGGAAGCCGATTTGAATGCGGCTCGTGAAGAGATCGGCAAAATACTTGATACTCCCATTGAAATCACCGTGCCGTCTCCTGCGAATAATGTCGAGCCCTTACCAGAATGGATACCATCATCTAACCAAGATAGCGCAGGGGGTATCCCTATGCCAGGATGGACACCATCATCCTCGAACCAAGATAACCGAGGAGGAAGCTAAGTCAACTTTAGTTAGTCGGCCTTTGCGAAGGTTAAGTGTATTATCAGTTCCACAATCGGTGCTTAGACGAAACTGACCCACATTTAGGGACGATTAAAGAGAAGACATATTGCGCCTTAAGAATTTTCCGTGTGATAGTATCAGGAAGCTTTGAGTAATCTATAAGTTCAGGAGAGTTATTCATGATTAATGAACCCGTCCCAATTAATCAAGTCGAGCGACAGCTTTCAAAGCTAGAAAGTACCGCCACTAACTTGGAAACAATTGCCGTCTTAGCAACGCGGGCCAACAAGGCACAAGACGCGAAGGCATTATCTGATCAAGCGGTTGATCTCCGTGTAAAACAGTTCATCCTGTACAGAAACAAAGATCGCATCCAAGCGGATTCCAAGGAGTGGAAAGCTCTGGTAGCAGCTCTGGAACTTCTAAATCACTTCATTGATGAGGCGATCGCAGACTTAAAAAGCCTAAAGGATGTACAGGACTCAGCAGCTCGATTAATTTCGGTCATGACAAAGTTGACTGCGGTCTACTCGAGCAAAGGCTCTTAGTTGTTTAAGATGCGCTATTCCGATGCGGGTCATGGGCAATGCTTTGCGCGATAGAAAAGCAATTAGAATGGAAACAAGTTAGCTCATTGACGTGCTGATTATCATGGCCAGTCGCTATATTGGCCGTGCCCAAATTGCTTCAGACAATGGTCGACAGCGAGATCATCGCTTATGGGTTCTGATTGGGCGATAGCATTCGATTTTGCCAATCCCATTAGCCCGTTATGGCCTCTCCGGTTCTAGTGAACGAACAAGTTTTGCGACCGCAAGTGCCCACGTGCATCATTATGTTGAGCATTTCCGAAACACGTTTGGCAGTTAGATGCCAACTGCCGATTTCTTCTCAAGGCTTACAATTGCAGCTAGCTGATAGCAGTAATCCGTCTAGTGGCTATATACGTTGGGGAAGAACAAGGATGACTCGCGTATGATCCAAAAGGATATTCCATCTGAAACTTGTTACATTGATTACTGACAACGATACGATTAAGGTTCTAGGTCAGCCTAATTTTCGATTAGAGAAAGAAATCAAGAATGTTATTATGGTTATCACCATAATAACACATTGCTGGCAAGCGCATAGGATAACGGCATCGCGACTTGTTTGTAACCCTCTTTCCGTTGGACATCGGCAAATTACTGACTACTCAATATGGTGAATCCTTCCGCCACTGCCCGGCTAATGAGATGCTCATTGGTTTCAACATCGAAACGGCGTCTGAGGCGATCCCTTATCGAATAGACTTTTCGTGGAGTAATCCCCATCCGATGAGCGATTTGATTGACTGAAATTACCCTGTGTTAGATAATTCAGAACGGCTCGTCCTTCACTGCTTAAGGGTGCTAGCGTTTGGCCGGACTGAAGAGCAATCAAGTACTCAGCATCGGCAGTCGGCGACAAATATGGGCGGTTTTTTAGGACGGTTCTAATCGCCAGCAGCAAACAATCCCGCAGGGGATCACTCCGATACAGGTAGGCTTTTACCCCATGCAGAAATAAATTATGGATGAGCGCGCCATCAGTCATCATTCCCATGACCAAGATAGCTATAGTTTGCGACTTGGCCCGCAAGGTGTCTATGGTATTCAAAATGTCTGTGTCATAGAGGCATTCGCCTATAATCGCAATTTCTGGCGCGTACAATTCGATGGGTTTGAGGATTTCATTTAGAGCCTGTCCGGAACCAACCACAAAACAGTTGGCATCCGATTCAAGGATGGCTTGGATGCCAACAATCATCAAATCGCTGTCATCGGCTATAACAATATTGATTACCATATGCCGTCTTGAACCCACAATCCCTTTATCGTCCTGCCCTTTGAGCAGATCAATCGAACTCACCTATTTCTATCTATAAAATAGGTTTTTTATTAGAAATAATTATACAGCCATTAAGACCACTTGGTGCAATCAACCGATCCCGCGTATCCGTACAAGACAGTCTAGTGACTGAAAAAGTAAACTGACGAAAAATGGTTAACGCACTGCTAAAGTGTCCGGGAATAGACGCGCTTAATAAACATCCCGATGGATGTCAACTGTTAAGCGAGCCATAAGCACATCAATGTGCTACAAGAACACCTAGCCATTTAGAGACGTATACAGACTAATGCTGGATAAATGCTGCATATTTTCCAGTGATGTAAGCCATCCCATCGCCTTCAGCATAATTTTCTGCTTCCGATTTCGGCACAAAAGTCCAGTTCTCTTGGAGTGCGCGAATAACATAACCCGCCACATTCTTGCAGTTTTGGTCTTTTGCATGTTTGATCACATCTTCTACACGGCTAGGACCATGCTCTTTGATTAGTTCCTTCGCTTTGGGGTATCCAACCCCGAAATTTCCGAGTGACACAAGAATTTCCTTTTCTTCTCTTTCAGTGTCCACAACAGCAGCAGAATAGCTGTTGTGTTGTGTATCTTGATAGTCGTTATGCTGTTTTGTCTGTGAGTCAGAGTCTGTTATAGATTTGGCGCTTTCAGCCGAATAAATCGGTTCTTCCTCGCCAAACACATCAGGCTGATTATGCCCATTGAGTTGATCTGAATGCGCTTCGTGAGATGGGCTGGATTGACCATCTTCATTGGGCGTTTCTGTCCACATCCACATTTTGATACTGAGTGGCATGATTTCTAAAAATTCGGCTAGCCGTTGCACCAACTGGTTTTCATCCAGACGATAATGCACCGTTGGCGTGCCATTAGCTTTCATAATCGTGCGTTCAATCCCAATTGCTTCAAGTAAATGTTTAGCGTGAACACGCTTAACCTGTGCCTGCGACAGGTTGCATTCGGCATTCCAGTCGCGCCATGACTTATAAACCCATCCACCGACTTTCTTTGCGCGTGGGAACCAGTGCAAGAGTCGAACAGCCATCAGACCTCCATTTTGATCACGGATCACTTTAGCAATGAGGGCCGAAACGGTACGGATATCCGAGCGATTGAGCTGACGAACCACGTTTTGCAGACGTGCGAGTAGATCAGGCTGGCGATCAAGTGCGCCAGTCGCAGTGTAGCTATTCATAAGTGCCTCCAAGCAAAGCTGAACAGAAGTCAGGTCGAAAAACAGGACTGAAAGGCAAATATTCAGTTGCGTGGAGATTCAGGACATGCTACATTGTGAGGTAACCAGCCTTCACAATGTCATTGTCAGCAGATCTCCAGCGTTTGCCCACCGTCCGGTGGGCTTTTGTTTCTATTGGCTGAGTGGCGGACCTCTTGCCTTTAATCTCAAGATAAATCTCCTAAATAACTTGTAACCATGTGGTTACAAGCTCACTGATCACGTAAATGTTGTTCCGCATCATCTAGGATGCGACGCAAAGTCTCAATATGGGCACGGGCCAAATGAACATTCCGATCTTGCTGCAACAATGCACGCGCAAAATCTTGTCCGGATGTTGCAGCGCTGTTCCGAGCTGCTTTTGCCATTTGTAATGCAGGTCTTGGGATCGTTTCTTTACCTTGCGAATCGTTTTCTTGCTGAATTTCCCCAGTTTCGCAGATTTCCTTGATTTGTTTGCTAGTCAGATTTAAATCGACAACTTGGCGTACCAACTCAAGGTGATACTCCGGGGCAAGCGTAATAATGTAGCGAAGCTTTCCTTCCTCTATGTTGTACCTGTCTGCTATTTCCATTGCCTCGTCACTGAGTTTGAGCAATGTTTTATAGCGACTAAAATGCATACGACTTATGCCACCCATTGCGATAAGCACCTGAGCTGAAAATTCTTGTTTGCTTTGTAAACTGAGATCAAGGGCTTGCCGATAGAATTCATTACTGACTACATCTGATGGGATCTCATAGCCATGAACGGTCAACATCAGTAAAGCTGCCTGACGTGCCATCGCGACAGCGGTCAGGCCCGAACGGGCTGTATTCTCTTTCGCTTGTCGGAAAGGAGACGCTTGCTGGGCAGGGATTACTATGCACGGGATCATGCCATCACCGGTGTATCCCGGAATGAAATCGCGCAGCAACCACGATGCCCAGTAACGACGCTCACCTGTTTCAATCCGATAAAGTTGGGTCACACCTTCGGTGATGTCAACAACTGTCAGAGGGTTAACCTGACCGTCATCTCGAATAGTCACAGCCAGAGTAACCAGATCCCGAAGCAAGGTCTCTTCGGGTGAAGTTGCCATCTTAGCCTCATCATCTGTTTCACCATCGCCGCTTGGCAGAAGATCCAGTAATCCATTGAATGGTCGGCCTCGTTGCCGGGCAGCGATTTGTGCGGCCTGAACCAGTTCCCGCAACGCTTGTGTCGGTGTCAGGCGATTGTTATGAAAGGCAACGTGCAATCGCTCAGGCAGCACTCGGCGGGGTTGTACTGGATCCGGACGTACCAGTTCGAGTAGGATACGCTCAACGCGTAACCCATAATCTTGAAATTGTTCCATTACGTCGCCACCGAGCATGTCATCCGTGACGGAAGCGAGTAAGGCATCCAATTTGGCCGTATTGTCGCGTTTGCCACTCATGTTGCCACACTTGCTACCAAGCGACGCATGAGCGTCCCGACGAGCTGGGCATAGGCTTTACTAGCGGGCGCCTTTGGATCGTAGCTGAACACATTTTGATGATCGCGATGAGCGTAGGACACTGCTTCATTCGCCGGGATAACACCACATAACATCTTGCCAAGTATGTTATGGTTTTTGAGTTCGTCCAATAAGTGTCGATGTCCGCGTACCCGCGTATCCATCTTGGTGACTAGGATGCCACCGACCCGCAGTTCAGGTCGCCGCCACCCTTCGCGAATATCGTTGATCTTGCTCAAGACACTGAGCAATCCGACCGTTTCCAGATAGCGTGGTTCGACTGGGATGAGGGCATCGGTTGCTGCTACCAGTGCCATCTCAGTCATCAGTGAAAATGAGGGTCGAGTATCAATAACAATCGCCGCATAGTGTCCAGCCAATTTGCTGAGCGGATCAGCCAGTCGATAGGGTGCGCCTGCCACGCCCATCATCTCCCGCTCTGCACCTTCCAACAATGCTGAAGCAGGCAGCACATGCAGATCAAAATCCCAGTGACTTTGGACAATGGCGTTTGCCAGTACCTGCGGAGCGGTTTGACGATCTGCCATCAGTACCGAATACAGGCTGTCATCGGTACCAAAGTCGTTGCGCCCAGTCGTAACCAGTGTGGCGTGTCCTTGACTGTCGGTGTCAATTAGTAGGACACGATTATTCGGCGCTCCAACACGGCGGAGTAATCCCACCATCCCGAAGGCAATATTGGTTGCGGATGTCGATTTCCCGACACCCCCTTTATGATTGGTCAGTGCAAAAACACGAGTCATTTTCCATTTCCTCCACAACACTCAACAAACCAATTAAGAAATCGCTGGGGCTGGCAAGGACTTCGTGGAGGTGTGCTACACTCTTCTTCGGAAGTCTTGCTGGGCGAGTCAGCGAGCCTTCAAGGTGGTTTGGGGAGAGGTTGAGTCTCTCCCAATCACCGAAAAGCTGAATTCATGTAGAGTTGTTGAATCGTGCGAGTTGAGCACGTTGAGGAAAGGTAATACTTTGGATAAAATGGAAGGTATCGAGGCTATTTGAATGTTCGAATTGGGTACACGTCCCCCAGCAAAACGCGAAAAAGCGCCTTTACAGCGCTTTTTTCTTGCCTAGCAATGTTCGAATCCTGCCTTTCCCTATTCTCTGAATAGTCAAATCTTAAGGGAAAATTATTTTTGGTTAAGTTCGAGTCCCATAAAGCTCAATAATTAAAATTATTACGGCATTGTTAGACACTGTGAAGGAATGCTACCTACATAATGGGTAAAACTCGTTATTTTAATACAGACTGTTTAACTCTTAGGTTCAAGTCTCATTGGGTCGACAACGCGACACATAATTTCAAGTTGTTATTTTTATGACTTACATAACAAAGAAGATTAATCGCCTACAGTTTGCTCCCGTGCTATGGTATTGATGGCTTCCGTAATCAATTGAAGCCAATACCTTATTTTCCAATATTTCTCGTCTGAATTGAGTATTGGGGCAAGAGCACCAACCAGTCGAACTTGCAAATAATCAGCGTATCGCCTTCTCATATGCATTCCAGCCCAGTGGTGACCTGCGGCTGTTTTCGCTACTCACTGGAGGCATTCTAAATATCTTTTGCGCTTTTCTACAATAAACAGATTATGGTGAAAAGCGGAGTCTTGTTCTTGTATTACAACGCGCGCATAGCTAGGTGTTTAGTCCCAAAGTATATTGGCTACCGCGATCTGAAAGATGTAATAAGTTGTGCAAGTCGCCGTGTGAGTGCAATGTCGAGTGCGCTTTCGACCAGTTCCATGTGTAGATTCCATCACTGCACATCCTTCGAGAAGATACCAAACATTTTTACAGGATGTCACGCTCTCGCTGAACAACGTCCAGCTCGCGTTTCACCTGCCGCAGTTCTGTTTTTAGTTGTTCAACCCCATTCAGTTCCAATGTATCTGTTTCGCGATTGACCCGAAACAGTGCCTTCTATTGCCGTAATTCAACTCCAATTCCCGTTCCACTTTCGCAACCCGTTTGCTACTCGCTGCTGTATTATTTTCTCGGCCACTATCTGGTTCTCCTCTTTATTCCATGTCGGGTCAAATACCTCGCGGCTTGCCGCGTCTGGGGAATTGTTTGAGAAAGGCTAGCTGGATAAGATAAAGGGATGAGCCAGCTAATCCGCAAAAGACATAACGTAAGTATTTTGCTCTATCATATTGTGTGTCCAGCCAAATATCGACGGGTTGTAATGAACCAAGAAGTTGATCAGGTGTTGACGACAGTGTGCATGGATATTGCACGACGATATGAAATTGTTTTCTTGGAAATCGGTACGGATCGGGATCATGTGCATTTTCTAGTCCAGTCAGTACCCAGTTATAGCCCAACTAAAGTGGTACGGATTATCAAAAGTCTGACAGCGCGTGAAATACTCGCGCGCGTGCCAAGTGTAAAGAAACAACTGTGGGGCGGGGAGCTTCATTTGCTCTATTTTACGAGGATACTCTCACACACCGCATTTTATTAGGGTATTTCCACCTAAGATGAAACAAGCCTAACTCAACCCGTACAATTCACTGAACTTGGTTTCTAGATACTCTAGATATGGCTTGACATGCAGTTCGGTTCCAGTCGACCGTTGTAACAGTTCGTTGGCACTGTAAGCACGTCCATGCCGGTATACATTGCTTTGCAACCAACCTAACAGCGGCATATAGTCGCCATGCCCTAGCGAAGCATCCAACCCAGTGACTTGTTCATGGGCCGCTTTCAAGAACTGAGCCGACATGACATTCCCCACGGTATAGCCCGGAAATGAACCAAATCCACCGCCTGACCAATGCACATCTTGCAGCACACCTTTACTGTCATTGGGTGGTGTCACGCCAAGATACTCTTCCATCTTGGCGTTCCAGATTTCAGGCAAATCAGTTACCTTTAATCCGCCGTCCAGTAATCCCATCTCGATCTCTGTCCGCAGCATGATATGCAGGTTGTAGGTCACCTCATCCGCCTCTACACGGATCAAACTCGGCTTGACGCGGTTAACCGAACGGTACATCAAGTCGGGATCAGCATCCGCCATCTGTTCAGGGAATATTTGGCGCAGTCGGTCAAAATGAACTTCCCAGAATTCACGGCTTCGACCAATCTGGTTTTCCCACAGGCGTGATTGGGATTCATGCGCCCCATAGCTCGTGCCACCCACCGGATACTGTCCCAAAAAGTCGGTTGTCAACGCTGTTCGTGTCAACGACGGATCAACACCCTGTTCGTACAACGCATGTCCGGTTTCGTGCAGCGTCCCGAACAGCGCCATCGGTAGATAGTTCAGGTTATAGCGTGTCGTAATCCGCACATCGTTCCGCGTAAACGAAATCTCAAACGGATGTGGCGCAATATCCAGCCGCCCACGTTGAGTATCGTAGCCGATCTTTTGCGCCATCTCCCAGCCGAAAGACTTCTGCTTGTCCAATGCATACTCATGCTGCCACAGGTCTTTCTCAAGTGGCTTGTCATTTGCCACAATTTTCTTCAGCAGGGGCAGTAATCCCGCTTTCAGATCATCAAACAGCACTTTCAAAGAAGCCGCCGTTGCACTTGGCTCGTATTCAAACACCAGAGCATCGAATGGATGCCCAGTGTAACCGACTGCCTCAGCTTGTTCTTTGCTCAAATCAAGCATCTGCTGCAAATAAGGTGCGAAGCTGGCAAAGTCATTGTTTTGTTTAGCCTCCGACCACACCTGTTCGGAAATCGGTGCTAATGTCGCCCGTTTGGAGGTTACTTCTACCGGAATGTGCTTCACCAATTCAAAGTATTGCCGTGTCTGTTGGACTGCCCGCACTCGATACGAGTCTTTATTCTCACTAGCAACCTCGGCTTCTGCCGCGTCCAGAAATTGTGCCGTTTTGTCACTCACAAAATGTTCCTGCGCGATACGTGAAAGTGTCGCCAATTGGTTGCCGCGTGTTGCAGCGCCACCCGATGGCATATTCGTCCGCGCATCCCACTTCAACACCGAAATCGAATTGAGAATATCGTTCAACTCGGCAATGTGCTGCTCAAATTGTTCATATGCGGTCATGCGTATCATCCTTTGTTTTGCTGTGGATTTAATTGCCGATGCCCAACATCTTCTTCCCGCTGATAAAGGTTATCTGCACATGGTCAAGCGCATCCAAATCCGCAATCGGATCACCATCGACCACAATCACATCGGCCTCTTTGCCAACTTCTAAGGTGCCGAGTTTGTTCTCCAAATGGCTCAATCTGGCAGCGATAATCGTTGCACTTCGCAGCGCCCCATAATTATCGGTGACCACACCCACCTTCACCATGAATTTCAGTTCCGGCGCGACCACTTCATGTCCCACCACCGGACTGCCTGCGTCCGTCCCAAAGGCAATCGGTACACCAGCCTTGGCCGCGTTGACCAATCCTTCGTAGCGATCCGGTTGGGCAATTGCCCGCTGTCGTTCCTCGATCTTCCACTCCGGCACATTGAACTTCCGCGCAACTTCAGCATTGGCTTGCATCACCACTGGCGCAAAGGTTGTCACAATTGGGATTTTTTTGTCCAGCAGCAGTTGGATTGTTTCCGCATCCATCGAGCCGCCATGTTCCACAACGTCTATACCGAACTTTGCCACCCGTTTGATGCACTCGTTATAAGTGGCATGGGCAGTAATCGGCAAGCCATTCCGGTGGCTTTCGTCAATCACCGCTTCCAATTCCGCATCCGTGAATTCAAGTGTGTCATGGCACGCCATAATCTTGATCAAGTCTGCCCCACCTTTGACC
>JACDGI010000720.1 GCA_013821665.1 Anaerolineae bacterium | reverse complement strand
TGCCTCCAGAGTAGCAAGCCAGCTAAATGCGCTGGCTCCTCAAGCGCCGGAGGGCTGGATGCAGCGGCCTGCGTCCGCCGCATGGGTGCGCTGGCACCTAAGTGCCATCACACCCGTGGTCGCGATCTATCGCGTCCACCGAATACACCGTATGCCTTCTGGCGCTCTAAAAACATTGAAATATGTTGGTGTCTGACATTCTATAATATGAAATTGGTGTGCTCGTTTAAGACTGGTTCTGAGTGCTCGCATAATCTGTCGGACATTCTAATATTGCGCCTAAACTTGTTCTTCTATGAAGCGATATCACAATCTGAGCAGTCAGCAACATAAATACTTTTGTCAGACACGACAACTCTCATTTTAAGTGATTTGAGCGCAAAAGGGTCGTCAGGAAGCCGGTTGGATTAATAACCGTCTTGCGCTGCTGAAGGCACTTTAAGGCCGCGCGAACGCGATCTTCAGAGTGCATCAGGACGATGCGGCGGGCATTGACAAGACTCAAGTGCTTATCAACCGCTGTATTGAGGGTGTTATAAATATGCTGCACCAGTGCCTCCTGACCCGTATCAGCCAAAGGCCTATGGATATTTTTAGGCGTTTTCGCGACATTGACCGGCTGATGCCGTGGTCTGAGATAGGCTTCAGACGATGTTGAAGGCTTAATTTGAGCGAGAAACGCTGTTTGCGCTAATTGCTTTTGAACTTGCTGATGCCTGATTTGTATCATCTGCGGCATAGGCGGCTCGACATCCCCATACCAGTAGAAATTGACTGTCCTTTCGTTCAGACTGAGGCTGTGGCCGTTCGCCAAAAGCTGAGCAGCAATGATGCGCAGGGCGGGATATTTTTTCCCCTGCCCTGTCTGTAGAAAAGCCCCCTGAAGGGCTTCATCGAAGGGCAAGCGCTCGATAGTTTTCCAGTTGATAAAAGTTTCCAGAAACATGGCGCGGCTGTGGATGGGGATGAGCTGGTTGTAGGCGTGAATAGTTCGCCTTGAAACACCCAACCGCTGTGCCAGCCAGCGCTGTGGATAAGAGCCTGGACGCCGTTTAATCAATTCGCGGTGCAGTGCCATGCGTGTTTGTCGGGCGCTGACAAGATCCTCACGGCTGAGCGGGTCGCTGGTCGTCACTTTGACCCCAAATAAACGGCACAGCTCCGAGTTTGAGGGCATTAAAAAATGGTGACCGGGACGTCCCATACCGACTTTTTCCTGATTTTCGCTGAGTATCAAATAAGCATTTTTTGATACGTCTAAGGAATGGTCTGTGGCAACGTAGTGACGGGGGTTTAAGGGGGTAAATAAGCGCTGGCCGTGATGCTGAGTTTGCAAAGCTGCCAGCACCGAATCTCTGCCCACGACACCTTTAAGGCTTTGAACCGCATCCTTCACCGCATACATTTGCCCCGGACGGACGCCCACCTGATATAAACCCTCAATCGTGCGGACAACACCGGTCATCCCCTGCTGGATGAGCGCCTCGCGTACACTATTGGACAACTGATCGTTAGGTGGTGCCATTCTCGGTTTAGCAGATCGCGCAGGTCGAGAGAACGCGCTGTGAATGGTTTTCAGAGCTTCGTGCTGCCGTTGAGCAGGGCGCTCGGCTGGCTGCGAGGTGCGTGCGGACTGCTCAACGTGCACATTGACGAGACACTGCTGCGTTTCGAGTTCATTCCAACCAGCATCACGAGCATATAGGCTGGTTTTGAAGAGAGCTTCGTTACGGCCACTTTTCTGGCAGTGATACCGGTAAAGGTTTTCGAGATCAATCGACGTAGGTTTGGGTGACGGGATGGGGGCGACAGTATCCCGAATAACTGGCAGCTCCGATTGGGCTGCTATCACAGGCCGATGCGGTTTATGCCCACTCACAAAGGCGGTCAGGCGGCGAACATCGCGTTCGGTGAGGATTTTTGGCATACCGCCACGCGTCACCTGATAAGGTTGGTCGTTGATGAAAGTCGGCGGCGCGACCACATAGTGACCGTCTGATAGAAGATCTATGCCCTGACCTTTCTGACTAGCGAGGTAGAGATGCGGGGGTAATTTAAAGTAAAGGTGCGGCAGTTGACGGGTGGCTGAGCGGACGGTGTGGGTTTCGAGCAGATCAGGATATTGGGTTTTGAAATCGGTGTAGAGGCTTTCAGAGTCGAAATCCAAGACGACCAACTGACTGATACGACCGGTGACGATGCCGAGGCCAGCAAAACCGCTTTCAGTGAACCATTGCTTATAGTCATTTAGTGAAGCCCGATATGTCTGGAATCCTCCCCAAGGGATTGCTGGAACTTTTGGACGCGATAAATCTCTATCCCCAAGGAGCGGAATTACAGAATAACCGAGTGCGGAATAGGCCTCAGCCAACGTTAATAAAGTTTGAGAATCATTAAAAAATTGCAAATCAAATCCTAAACTGCCGGGTTTGACTTGCACGTATGGGAAATTCTCGCTATCATGGGAAATGAAAGCGGGTACGTCCGGGCGCATTCAAACAAAGCTGCCCCGGCGGCTGATGTTGAATGCCTTCTAACTTATTCACGGTACGGAAGGCATTTCGTTTTTATAGGGTAAGTAATGGTGTTCTCACACCTTCGGTGTCCCTTGCTCTTCTAGGACACGATTCCCATTAGTTCATAAAGCTCCATTAAAAGACAAATAAAAAAGCGCCACCTCGTGTGAGAATGACGCTCCTTTGTTGGATAACATAGGTAGTTGCACCGGATTCATGTTATAATCAGGTGCATCGTCGGACTCCTCGTACGAGTTCGGCAGTCCATTGAACCTTAAAGGCTTCTACAAGACGGCGAGCTTCCAACTCGTCGTTTTGTATTATGGACTGTTAGACCTCAGTATAATCCCCACCAGCAACTCGCGCAACTGAATTTTACATCCTGCGATATGCAAAATTTCACTTTTCCATGAAATTCGTCCTGAATCCTCGAATTCTTCGACCTCAATGAATCTAATAGTAATCAACTTTAATTCTGGTACTCAATTTTTGTGAGCCAGGTTCAGGTATTCGGAGGATCTGTTCTTCCATTTTTGGACGAAAAGTTCCAGTGAAATGGTTCTCCCCAGTGGTTTGACGATCAGATTGCCATTATTAGCGTCTAAGAAGGCATAGTAGTGAGTCATTTCTTCTCATTAGTCTTATTACCGCTAAGCAGAGAATCCTTATTTACTAATCGAATGACCATATGGCTCGGTATGATCGGCCTGTTTGTTGCCCGGCTTATAAAAAAGTTAAATTAGTTCCTATATCCATCCTTAATGAGCGAATTGGGTGGTCTCGATAAAATTCGGTGCGAGATAATCATTTATAGACACGTTCCTCCGTTGTGTCAGACCTTTTCTGAATAGAGTAAAGAATGGTGCGGCTATTCCTTACTTTCCCTTCTTTTTCATTAAATGCACTTAGAAAATTGGTTGCTGCTCTATTTGCTTTCGAGTAACTGTGTTATCTTATCAACTTGTTTGCGATCCCCATCTTTTTCTTCCTCGGATAATGCGCCGTAATCTGTGTTTATTTCATGCTGCCACTGCTGAACATACTGGCTTGGAATCGTGACAATCCCATCCGGGTTTGCTGTTGATACTTCAAACATATGCCGTACCCAATCTGACCAAATTTGGTGCTGGAGCGCTGCGAGTTGTTCGCGTTGATTGTTCATTTGTGGTTTTCCGTGATTCCTAAACTAAGTCGAGCGCAACCAGTATCCGTTGCTCCATTTCCTCAAGGTCTTCACCAACTGGCATGTGATACAACGCCACTCCGTAAACGGTTATCCGACAATCGCTATGCTCAAAATCCCATTTTGGAAACGGCTGCAACTCGGCCCAATTATCCAGAATATAAGTGTGTTGAGTTGGCTTGTAAACCAACTCTTTGTCATCATCTTGGTCAATAACGATGTAAAACTCTCTCATTTCATGTCTCAACCAATCTGTTTAGCCTCTGCAATGTTTGGCAATACCCTAATTTAATGGAGAGAAAGAGAGTCTCTCGGATTGGGATTCAAAAGAACAAGGGCTGACATAATTTAAAGTCGAATGCCGCCGTTGACGGTTGTAAAAGCCCATGATGTAACTGAA
>JACDGI010000056.1 GCA_013821665.1 Anaerolineae bacterium | reverse complement strand
GACTGCTTGGACACTCCACCGTAATGCTCACGCTGTTATGATTAACTGGTGCTTTAATCTCGACCATGCTCGTACTACATTGGCTCGTTTATATCCTTAGTAATTTCTGTGGTGGTCTACTAGGTGTTTAGTCCCAAAGTATAGTGGTACAGTTCCCGCGATACAAAAGGAGCAATTATGGGACAAGTACTTCATGGAAGCGCCACTACGACAGAGGGTGTTCGTCGAGCAATCCAAAACAGTCAAGCGAGCATAAGAACACTCGCAAAACAGTACAGTATTAATCCCAAGACCGTGGCCAAGTGGAAGAAGCGGAACACAGTTCAGGATGCGGACATGGGTCCCAAACAACGACACTCGACCATTTTGACTACTGATGAAGAAGTGCTTATGGTCGCTTTTCGGAAACGCACTTTGCTTCCACTGGATGACTGTCTCTACGCTTTACGGGAAACGATTCCCCATTTAACCCGATCAGCATTGCATCGCTGCTTTCAACGACATGGCATTAGCCGGTAACCCAGATTAGTGAGACAGCATCCAAGAAAACACGCTTCAAATCCTATCCTATTGGCTATTTTCACATCGACATCGCTGAGGTGCAGACGGAAGAAGGCAAGATTTACTTGTTTGTGGCCATTGACCGTACTTCGAAGTTTACCTTTGTTGAGGTACATGAGCAGGCGACCCGTCCCATCGCTGCTGAATTCTTGCGCCATCTTGTCACTGCTGTTCCCTAAAAAATGCACACCATTCTGACTGACAACGGAATTCAGTTTGCCAATCGTCCGGGCGACAAATATGCTTTCCAACTGCTATTTGACCGGATTTGTCTCCAAAACAGCATTGACCACCGCCTGACCAAACCTAAACACCCTTGGACGAATGGTCAGGTGGAGCGCATGAACCGCACGCTCAAAGATGCCACCGTCTACCGCTACTACGATACCCATCAGCAACTTCGTGATCATTTAGTGACATTTTTGATGGCTTATAATTTCGCCAAACGTCTCAAATCGTTGAAGGGATTAACACCTTACGAATACATCTGCCAGCAATGGCAACAACAACCCGAACGCTTCCTGTTTGATCCCTCCCATCTCACCTTGGGACTGTACACCTAGCTACCGGGCACCAACAAAAGGTTCGAAGGCTGAATAAGAGAAACGGGGTCAGCCAAGGCTAAACAGCGCTCAATAAAGTCCCAGCCCCAGCGAAAGATACTCAAATCGTGGCGGTCATGACGATCCACGAGATCAATCAGCTGACGGATTTCGACCTGACGACCGACAGCCATGAGCCAGAGACACAACAAGCACACAATCAACGTGAGCCACCCAAGGCGTAGGAAAGAACGCAAATGGCTACTTTCCAAATCGAAGCCATGAATTTTGAAATCAGCAAACATTTGCTCAATCCACATCCGTCGGCGATACAAGCGGACAGCGGCTAGAACCGTCAGTTGGTTGCGAGAAACCGGGCTTGTTTCTCGCCTATGCGCCAATAGACGATCCGATGGGTCAGTTGTTCTGGAGCTTGGACCAACCATGTCCAATCCAGCCAGCGACAACCGGGAGCGTCCAAGAGACTGTCGAGGCGCTGCCACTGACCGTTACCCTGCCACCACAACATATGGTCACCGGGTTGGCCTAATGGGCAATCGCAACCCCAGTCCGGTAAATGTGCACAATCAGGAGGGGTCGTTCAAATTCGGTATCGCCGAATAAGGACACCCGCACAATCAAGGGAAGCAATTTCCTGATATACCTGAGCAAGGCCATTTGTACAAAACTTGTTGAATGTCCGCGTGTCCCGACGGCCCATATCCAAGCGATGGACACACTGCGCCGTCGATAGGCGACACTCACACCAAACGAAAGCCAAAGACGATTTTGGTACTGTCGATGATCAGGTGAACCGCCCTGCCACCGGGTGGCGGACAACAACGTCCAGCGCACTAAGGGGCCAAACCAACCCCGCACTTGCACCAGCAGGTTATCCAAAAGCCTCTAAAGCGCTTGACATTACGCAACTTCTTCGCCCGTGAGAGTATTTTCCAGACGATGTGATCCAGTTGTACGCTCCGTGCCAGGAACAAACCCCGCATCATAAACAACAGATTGGCGAGCCGCGTGTCGCAGCTATCCGGTAAGGTTTATATGATGAACATGTGCAGGCTACTAGAAGCGATTTGATAATGTTTTAGCAATTTCCTAGTTAAACACAGTCAAGCTGTGTTGAGCCGTACCCTCAATTTTTATGAAATGTTTAAATATAAATCGAGATTTAGGATTTTGTTAGGTAACTGGCTTTACATTCTTTATATATATGAAAATTGTTTGGAATTGGTTTGCATTTGGGTTCAATCCCTTGTGCAACCGGTTTTAATACAACAATTGCACCGTGCGAATCCGGTTACACCGTTTTTCTGTAAGTGCATGGATACAATCATTAATGCAAACCAAAATTGATTCGATTGACCCCAACATACACCCCCCGCAGAAAACCAGTATCATCCGAAATCCATCAGTTAGCTCAATTGATCACGCTCAAGAGTCGATCATTCATGAGCAGACTACAATTCGGCCTGATGAGTCGGTTACAAAAGTTACCTATTATCGAAATTTGCTTGCAAAAGAGCAATATGGGACGAAACAGCGGGCCGCGAGTGTTCAAATTGCCGCACAGGCCTATGTCGAAGAAGCCACGAAGGTACACCGTATTGGCGACATTGAAGTTGGAATCTATGCTCCGTTTGTATTGGCACGATCTGCATTGAGGACAATTTATAAGCGGCAATTTGGTGTCATTCTGATTTTGGCAATGCTTATTATCATTGCTTTAGTGTGGAACTTCAGCCTCACCTTATCCGTGCTGATGGCTGGAATTACTGCCTTTTATTTTATAAATTTACTGCTGACCCTATATCTTTCTGTTCGAGTCTTCGAGGACACCAATGAAATCAAAATTCCGGATGAAATTGTAACTCAGTTACAGGATGTCACGTGGCCCCGCTACACCATCTTGTGCCCGCTCTATAAAGAAACTGCCGTCGTCAAACAGTTTGCCGACGCGATGCAAAAACTGGATTATCCGGTTGATAAATTGCAAATTATGTTTCTCACGGAATCAGATGATGAGGCTACCAGGGATGCAATCCGTGCTGCCAACTTGCCCTCTTATTTCGAGATCATAACCGTTCCAGATGGGCAACCACGTACAAAACCCCGCGCCTGTAATTATGGACTTTTACATGCTACTGGCGAATTTGTTGTTATTTACGATGCCGAAGATGTTCCAGATTCATTGCAGCTCAAAAAAGCTGTGCTTGCATTCGTGGACAAAGGCTTGGACATCGGTTGTATCCAGGCTAAGCTCAATTTCTATAATAGCCGCCAAAACATCCTCACCCGATGGTTCACCGTTGAATATTCAACGTGGTTCGACACGAGCCTGCCCGGATTGCAATGGGCGCAGTTCGCTTTGCCTCTGGGCGGTACTTCAAATCACTTCAGGTTATCAACCTTGCGCGGAATAGGCGCCTGGGATGCGTACAACGTTACTGAGGATTGTGACCTGGGTCTACGGCTCGCATCTCAGGGCTATCACACACTGGTACTTGATTCAACAACCTATGAGGAAGCAAATCCCAATTTACAAAATTGGATTCGCCAACGCTCGCGTTGGATTAAAGGCTATATGCAGACCTATCTCATCTACATGCGTCAGCCCTTTACATACCTTAACCCCCTGAACCTGCGCGACTTTATCTCGATGCAACTGATTGTTGGAGGGCGTACAGCCGTATTGTTGATTAATCCACTGATGTGGGTCATGGTCGTGGTATATTTTGCATTTAGATCTATTCCTGCTGTAGTCGATATTTATCAAACACTCTTCCCCGGGATTGTCTTATACTTTGCGGTGCTGTGTCTCGTATTCGGAAATTTAACGTATATCTACACGCACTTTATCGGCTGCCTCAAGCGCGGTGAGTTTGGTTTAATCAAATGGACATTGGCAATGCCAATCTATTGGGCATTTGCCAGTTATGCCGCATTTAAGGCACTTTACCAACTCATTACCAAGCCACATTACTGGGAAAAGACTACTCATGGGTTGCACCTGTCCAAAGCTGCAAATTTGGCATCAACTGAAGTTTCCGATAGTGCTACTGTTGGTCATTTAGAAGCTAGTCAAAACGTAACGCAAGTACCTAAGTCAGCATGGGCCATGAATGCTGAAGCCATACCCGTTGGACAGATGAATGGTAACGGCCATTCCAATGGTCATCACAAAGCATCTGGTGCCACCCATTTAGAAAATGCAAGCACTGCCGTAAAAGTGTCAGCATCGACCTGGGTCATGAACTTGGATTCAGTGCCAAATGGACACACGAATGGGAAAGGTCATTCCAATGGAAATGCCAAGCCTACCGTCGCAAGTTGGAATATCGAGAGCGAACTGCCAGCAGTGACAGAAATACTCCCTATAAATGGAGAATATAGCGGCTACGCAAACTGGTTTCCAAATTTCGTTGAAGAATCAAAGCCGATTGATTCCCGTAAGCTTCTGCTCAACCGACTAATTGGAACGCTCGCTAAAGAAAAATGGCTGGTTCTGACATTCGTAACCGCATGTATAGCTGGTCTAATTGCGACGATTTACTACTTTCTCAACCATGATTTGCTGATCTATAAAGATGCCAGTTCACATTTAGGTATCGCTCGTTTGATGTTCGATAATGCAAGACCGGGTCTGGCTCATTTAGGCGGCGTATGGCTGCCATTGCCGCATTTGCTAATGCTGCCGTTTAGCGCCGTAGATTATTTCTGGCGAACAGGACTTGCAGGTGCCTGTGTATCCATGCCAAGCTATGTCATAACAGCAGTCTATATATTCCTTGCTGCGCGACGATTGACCCACAGTAATATCGCGAGTTTCGTGGGATCATTGGTCTTTATATTGAATCCCAATGTTCTTTACTTGCAATCAACGCCTTTAACTGAACCGTTAGCAGCGGCAACAGTGACAGCAGCTTGCTATTACTTTCTGGCCTGGTTACAAGAAGATAAGCCCAAGTATTTACTACTGATGGCAATGGCTACTTTTCTAGCTTCACTTGCCCGTTATGATGGCTGGTCGCTCGTTATTGGTTTTGTTGTGCTTGTGCCAGTTGTGACACTCATAAAACAAAGAAAACGCCATCCTGTAGAAGCCAATACCATCATATTTGCACTTATCGCCTGTCTTGGAATAGCAATATGGATAGTGTGGTGCTGGGTCATTCTAGGTGATCCGTTGTACTGGCAGCGCAGTGAATATTCATCACAAGCTCAACAGGCTGGCTTGATTGCGAAACATCTTCTTTACACCTATCACGATGTCTACCAATCGATACGCTATTTCACAGTGTTAACTTCAGTAACGATGGGGCCTGTCGTTTTTGTACTTAGCATTGCCGGATTACTGATATTCTTATATCAGCGTCGCATATCATTGGAAACAATCGCAGGTTTAGCGTTTTTCGTACCGTTTGCCTTTTATGTATTTTCGCTTTATTCGGGGCAAATCATCCTGTATTTGCCGGAACTTGTACCGGCTGATGCACCTGATAAATATTTCAATAATCGCTTTGGTATGGTTGGTGTGCCACCTGCCGCTATCTTCTTTGCTGTGTTAATCGCATTCGTAACACCAAAACTTCTGAGTGGGTTAGCGAAACTCAGATTGCCTAGATGGGCAAGCTACCAGTATGGCATACCGATACTGTGTTCCTTAATAATTATCGGGCAGTCCGTTGTGACTACTGCCAACGGAATTGTTTCGCTTCAAGATGGTCAGTTTGGGCGCTCTTGCCAACCCAATCAATCAATCGTGGACTTCATGGCACGAAATTATGATGGGGGGAAAATATTACTGGATACCTTTGTCAATTCCCGTCTCTATTTGATGGGACCAATAGCCGGAGTCGATTTCAAGAACATTGTTTATCAGGGATCGGGTCTGACATGGTCAAACGCATTGCAAGATCCTGCTGCGGTGGTCGATTGGGTGGTGGCAGTACCAGGCTCCAAAGAAGATAAGGTCGCTCGCGCAATTGATGTTGACAGCGCGTTTTTTCAGGGGCAATTTTCACTTGTCATCAAAGATCAATGGGGATTAGCGCTTTATAGGCGGAGCAATTTACCAGCGTTGGTTGAGCATTCGCCACGCCCTGAAGCTGTGTTTGACAACCCTTTATGTTCTGGTTTCTAGCACAACCACGGTGCTTAAATTTTAAGCCCGGATTGCGCTTGTCTTAGTTTGTTGAGGCTGAAGTATTCAGCAATCCGTATACAACTAATTCATCAGAAAAAGTTGGCACATAGACTTTACCGTTAGCAATAGTCGGTGAGGCGAATTTAGAAAGAACGCCGAGGGTGTCACGTTCCTTGTTTTGATCGCTGTACCATAATATACGCTTCAAATTCGTAGCGTCAAAGGCAACAAGCTCTCCACGTCCAAATGCATTCTGATCGGCATCTGGCGCATAAGTTACCCATAAAATTCCAGTACTGGTATCCGTGCCATTAGCTGAGATGGCAAGACCCCCAGTCGGTCTCCCTACAGATTTCAATATACTCTCTGAAGCAGGTTGCGCCACTAATTGTTGAATCTGAGTATTTACATTAAACGCTCTAAGTGTGTCTTGAATATTCCAACCGTATACTGTGGGTTTCCCGTTGGGGCCGCTGTCCCACACCACAGGTGTAACAAACATACCACCACCACCAAACGATATAATCTGTAAACTCGTCTCGGCTTTACGGTCATAACCCCCAAGTTTCTTCTGATCGACTACATACAGATTGCCATCCTTACCACCAGCAACCATAAGAGTCGTATTTGGCAAAAGTATGAGGCCAGTTGAACCTAAACCGCTATCGTCGGCTGTCAATTGGTCATAATTATTAGGCATGTAGTAATCAGCTACCTTAAATTTGCCGTCGAACTTGAGCTTAAGGATGCTCATTCCATAATCTTTACCGCCGTTAGCAACCGTATTTACCCCATTTGCAACCACCAGATACAAAAACTCACCATCCGTGGCGATTCCTGAACCACCCATCCAAATGCCACCTTGATAGCCATTTGGCGACGTATTCATGATCGCAAGTTGCTTTAATGTCGCCGCATCATAGGCGACAATCCAGCCAAACCAATCACCTTGATCATTATTGGAGCCAAAGCCGAAAAAGATTTGGCCGTTGAGCAGTAACAAACCGGTACGCTGCAATTGGTTATCACTGTTGAGATGTACTATGCCATTGACATTGTCTAAACCGGACCCTCGCACAGAAAGATCCATCTTTACGGGGCTATTCGATTTTTCCAATCCAGTCTTAATATCCAACGCATGGAGTTTGTAAACTGAATGACCCTTTTCAGAGTTTCGAGTTACCAAAAACATCGTCTGGGCAGTGAGGTCGATCACAGGGGTACTCAGAATACCGACTTCACCACCAGGAATATCGAAAAATACATTTTCGGTAAATGATTTATCAAGATCGTGTTTCCAAAGGGGGTCAGACTGAGCAGGATCATCCGCATCGAAAGCGTAGACCATGTTACGCATGGTCGCTATATAAACAACGTTATGCTTTTGCTGATCAGGCATTTCGATGCCCTGAACGTACAACGGTTGAGCATAAATGTCACCTTCAACCTTTCGGGCAAATAGCTTACCGAATTGGTTTATATTAACATTCGCTTGGTTCAGAACCGTTTCATTTAAATTTTCACCGCTGCGGGAATTATTGTAACGATTGGTTAGAACGTTGACCGGCACTGACTGTGTTTGGGCAAGATTTGGCTTAACAATCGCACCTGTAGCCGTAGTGGTAGCTTGAGGTATGGTGTTATCAGAGGAGCTTACCGAACATGCCGCCAAGATGACCAGCGTCATTACAATACAAAAATACCCTATGTTCTGCTTCATCGAAACAATTCCCGTCCTTCATAATAACGGCGTTGACCTTGATGCCGACTATTTTAATAAGTGATAATGATCATCTATAGTTTCCAACTTAACCGGAGGTGTTCTTCGTAGCAAAACGGAACCAAGGCGGAAATTATTGGAAGCCTCAAACAATAATAATACATTTATTACTGTGCAACAAACTTTTCACTGGTTTTCTGTATCGTTTCCCAAACCAGAGACTGGCTCGCATTAACGTCATGCGAGGTAGGCACATTTTCGGGGCCAAGATTCCAAAATAGTGCGCCTGCTGCTTGGCTAGCCTCAGCAAGCTCATACGTTTTCGCAAAGGCTTTCGCACGTTCTATATCGGTAATGTCTTGTTGAAAACCAAACTCTTCTATCAGAAACGGCTTACCAATTAATTGAGCAAACTGGGAGACAGTAGGCAACGTGATATTTCGATCACCATCCGAATACAAATGAATAGCCACAATATCGTTATACGGCAGTGAATAAAGCGCACGCCACGGTATACCAGAATCAAAATTTAAATACAAAAACCCACCCACCGAAATTAAGTGATTCCCAGAATCGCCGGTATGAATAAGTTCCAGAACAGTGTTAAAAAATTGAACATATTGGGTCGCCGTTATCCCGCCATCATCAGTTGCCGGGATTTCTCCTGTAATGGAATAATAAGCAATATTAGAGGCATCTATATATCGTTTGGTGACGAATTTGACGAAGTTCCTCCAATTTTCCGCGTTGTATACAGCTTTCACATTATGTCGTGTCAGCCATTGGCGGTATGTTGATAAATCAAATATGACCCATATATGGCGCTTTTCCGCTTCCGATATGAAATAATCTATATTCTTCCAAATAATGCTCGAGTCCCAACTAGAATTCACATCGAGATAATTGGTTACACGAAGCGTATTAAGGTGTGCGTCCTGAGCAAGTTCAAAAATGCGATCAACATATTCCTTAAAATCTAATTGAAGCCAGGCACTTGAACGATAAACAGTCTTACCGTGCTCCCAATAAGGGTAAAATGTTGCCCCAAAAAGTTCAACACGCTCACCATTAAAACAAAATTGACTGCCGTCTGTTCGCATATATGGACTTGTTGATTCCAAACAAGTTGTTTGGGTATGACCCGTTTTATCTTGCGCCCCTGTTTGTGAAAAACTGAGCGTCGCAACAATGATGATGAAAAGTATTGTTCTACCCATAGATACTTTGAGGGCCTCGTATCGTAATGTCGGTTACTAGTTTACGCCTATATCAACGACTATGATAGTACATCGCATACGGAGCAGCACTGACACGAGTAATGTACTTCTTCAAATCATTTGATATGCGAAATGAGATAAACTCAAGGAGTGGAATTACCCCCATAAAATAGAGTGATAAGTTGTCGCCTTAGTTAAACTACAAAAGGAACAAGGAACAATCAAAATGGGAACGAGAAAAGTATATAGCGAAGAATTCAAACGGGATGCGGTTCGCTTACAAGAAACAAGGAAAAGGTCAGTAGGAGCAATCGAGCAAGAACTGGGTTTGAGTTATAATCTGTTGCATCATTATTTCTATGCTTTCTTGTTTGCCATATTCCATGCGTTCCCAACACTAATTCCTAAGTGCTTGGCAATAGCCGGAAAACTCCACCCTTTCGAGCGAAGTTCAATGACTTTTGCTTGAAGTTGGATTTTTGCAGGATCGATAGGACGAGGCTGAAAGGTATATGTTGCTCGATTAAAAGCGAATTCAATCTTAAAATATCTAGGATAGGTACGGCGACCCGTTCGCAACAATTATATTGTACTGTATTTGAAAGTACAGTAAATATTTTTCATTTCTCTTAAAATCTAATTTCGATCCAGAATTCTCTCTCAAATTTGACATTTCCGCTTCCGAAATTTTAAACGCATACAGTTCACACCTGAAACTCTCGCCAGATACGACGATGAAGCTGGCGCAGCGGCTCTATAAAAATGGACACGTCACTTATATGCGTACGGACAGTCCGGCGGTATCGCCCGAAGGTTAAGCGATGGCGAAGGCAACAATCCAGCAGTTGTATGGTGAGAACTGCATCGGCCGCACCTGCTATGCTGCCAAAGGCAATGCGCAGGAAGCGCACGAGTGCGCCGGTCCCACTGTTACAGATGTATCGCCGGAAGCCTGCGGTTGACCTTCGATAAAGGAGATGAACAGACTGTAGCCTTGTTTGAACTCATCTACAGGCGCTTTCTTGCCAGTTAGATGGCGAATGCCATCCTCAACGAAGTCCTGGTCAACGCAGTGGGTGGTGCAGCCCTGTTCAGCGCCAAAGGCTCCCAGCTCGCCTTTGATGGTTTTCTGCGTGTCTATGGTTTCACCGAAGCGCAATGAGGTGGTCAAACGGGCTGACGAAGAAGCGCCAACTAACAAGCGACTGCCGCGATTTAAAGCCAATGAACTCGTACAGCTGCTCAAACTGACCCCGCAGCAGCATTTTACGAAACCACTTGAACCATACACTGAAGCATTATTGATTAAAGCTCTGGAGCAAAACGGTGTGGGGAGGCCATCCGCATACACGCAGACAGTTGCGACCATTAAGCAGCGCGGCTATGTGGCCATTCTGAACCGCAAACTGGCAGCGACAGCACTGGGCAAAGAAGTCCATCAGGTACTCTCAACCAAACTGCCGGGTTTGTTTGAAACAACTTTTACCGCCGGCATGGAAGCGACCCCGACGAGATTGCTGCCGGTAAGAAAGTCGGGCGCGATTATTTGTAATGCGGAATATCGGTGAAGCTCCCCTTCTCGTTCAGGTAATTACTCACGCCGTCGAGTTGATTCTCGCCCACAACAGCCACGTTGGTATCCGCACCCATCATCTGCATGTGGACGTTCACAAACATCGATTGTCCATCGGCCTGTGCCTGCGGCTGCTTCAGTGAGTAGGCAATTTCGCCGTGCCCGAGAAACATCTGGTAACTACTATCGCGCGCCAAAAATGCAAACCGCGGATCACTCTGGCCGCGATTGGGTTCAAACCACTGGCCGGTTGATAAAACGGCAGGTGCGAGGGCTTGAATTGGTGGACGGGTCGCACCAGACAGCGCAATCATCAGCAGGATGACGAACGGGACAAGACGGTGATGAGTCACAGAATATTTCCCTCGTAACCCTAGTAAATTAGAATAAATCTAAGAACAGTGTTCTCCGGCCTACGATAATTGCTAACTCTAAAAATCACCTCAGGGTACCGTGACGGTAAAGCTGTCCACCGCGCTCCATGTGAGGCCGTTGTTGGCGCTTACCCGCCAGTAATAGGTGCCGATGTCTAGCGGGTCGGTGGTCACCTCGAGTTGCGATGATGGAACCTCTGCCGTAAAAGCGAAGGTGGCAAAGGTCTTGGTCTTGGAGACTTGCACGGTGTACTGCCTTGCCCACGACACGCGGTTCCACGTCAGTGTGGGTGTTAGCGTGGTAAAGTAATTGCGAGCGGGTACTGTGATGGGCGTACCGAGCTTGACGAGAAAGCCATCGCTGGTTTCTCCAAGGGTTCTATCGAAAGCACCCACGGTCGTGGGGAAATTATTGGACATGGTGAACCCGGTGAAGTAAACATTGTCCGCCGGATCAACCGCCACACCCAAACCATGATCGCTACCACTGCCGCCATAATAGGTGCTGAAGGTCAAAGCACTCCCATCCATATTGATATCAGTGACGAAAATATCATCCGAATGGACGGTGCGCGTCCACACCGGATTAACGGTCGGGAAATCATCCGATGCTGTGTAGCCGACCACGTAAGCACCATTTAGACTCAGGTCGATCCCCGTGATCTCTTCCACGTCATCCCCACCTAAATAGCTGGCGAAGATCAGCGAGGCCGCGCCGGATACATTGGTATTGAACTTGGCAACAAAGGCATCATAGCCACTGGCTGGACCACCAAATGTGCGATCAAACGCGCCCACCGTCGTTGGAAAATCGGTTGTGTAGGCGGTTCCAGTGATATAAACGCTGCCATCGTGATCGACAGCAATATAACCTCCGGTGTCTGCACCCAGCGTATAAGGGCTTTCCCCACCGGCTGTTCCGCCTAAAAAGCTGCTGTAAACCAGCGAGGCTGGCCCATCGGCATTGGTATTAATACGCGCGATAAAGGCATCTAGGACGCCACCAAACGTCCGGTCATAAGCGTTTGCGGTGGTCGGGAAATCAGATGTAAAAGCGGTTCCGACGATGTAAGCGTTGCCCGCGTCATCGACATCAATCCCATGTCCAAGATCATTGTCGTCTGTAGGGGTTGATGCTCCACCCAGAAAGGTGCTGTAAATCAGCGAGGTATCACCGGAGGCATTCGTATCCAAGCGAGACACAAAAGCGTCGCCCCCACCTACATAGCCCATCGCCGCATGACGCAATGGGAATTGGTCACCGGCTGCCCGCCCCGTCAGATAGACACTGCCGTTGTGGTCAACTGCCATATCGAAGCAGCCATCGTTGAAGTTATCACCAAAAAAGGTGCTGTATAAAAGCCCATTACCAGCGGCGTTCAATTTCGAGACAAAGCAATGAGAGGTAAAAGCGGTTTGAAACGCGTTGGCGGTTATTGTGAAATCAGACGACTGCGTAAAGCCTAACACATAGGCGTTGCCAAGCGGATCGACGGCAATCGTGTAGGCAAGCTCACCTTCCGAGCCGCCCAGGTAAGTGCTGTAGATGAGTGTGCTGCCATCGGGGCTAAATTTAGTGACAAAAACATCAACATCATCCAATGTGGTGTCCAATGAACCCGGTGTGATCGGATAACCATCTGACTGTGCCTGCCCCGTGATATAGGCGCTGCCAACGGCATCTACTGCGATGGCGGTGCTCGTTTCGGTGCCGGTCTCGCTGCCGATGTAGGTACTGTAAACCACAGGCGGATCAATCACCAACGTCCGCGAGCCATCATAAGAATCCGCCTCATAGCCTACTGTGTGATCGTCCAACAACCTATAACGTGTATGCACCTCTTGGCGTAGCCCATTCACCATTTGATAGCTGTACGGTAATTTGTGTGTCAGCATACTGTTATTGGCAGCATGGATCAATAAGTCACCGTTTGGCGCGATTTCCAGCCGTTCGACGTCGGTAAAATGCAACCGGATTTGGTTCGGATCACTTCCTGCTGCCACATGAAAGTCATATTGAAGGCCATCAGGACTGCGGTAATTGGTCATGTCGATGCCGTTGTAGAGGTTGCGGTAACGAACGCCGCCGTAATGCGGAATATTGGTGAAGCTCCCCTTCTCATTCAGGTAATTACTTACGCCGGGGAGTACATCTTCTCCCACAATCATCGTATTGGCATTGGCTCCTACCAACTGCATATGAACGTTCACAGATGTCCTCTGTCCTTGATGTGCCTCTGCATCACTCGTAGGTTGCATGAGCGAATATGCTAGTTCTGTGCGTCCAAGAAACACCCGATATCCGCGATCATGTGCCACATAAGCAAATTGGGAATCGGTTTGTCCCAAGTTGGGTTCGAACCATTGCGTTGGTGACGTCCGTAAGGCTATTTCGCGCGCCTGAATTGGGGAGATCGATACATCAAACACCGCGAATATCAGCAAAGAAATGAAGCTGACAAGATGTCGTTGATTCACAGTGTCACTTCCCTTTATAGGCCCGATTAAAAGGTAAACACCATTCCGAAAACAAAGTCTAAACTTTGACTACCGGAATCGGCATTGGATCAGGATAATACCAGCGAAAGTATACTACTCAGTACGATAATTGTATATGTTTACAAGTTTTCAGAGGGGAAAAGTAGGGAAGCCATTTATTGGACTAGCCCTTCCCTACTGTATCGAAGTCTTATCGGATTTTGCGGGGATCAAGTGCATTACGAAGACCATCGCCAATCAAGAAAAAGCACAACACAATCACGATAATCATGATTTCCGGCCAAATGATCAGATGTGTACCCGTGGTCAAAAATTTGCGCGCTTCTACTAACATATTGCCCCACGAAGGCGGTGGCGGACGCACACCTAGGCCGAGATAACTCAGGGCGGATTCCGTCAGGATAAGTGCTCCTGCATCAATCGTCAGCGAGATAATCAACAACGATACCAAATTGGGAAATAAATGCACGATGGGCGGATACTATAGTACGTCTTAGCGTTTAAAACACACAATTCGCTAATCTAAAGAACTATCGACAATCAAAATAATAAAGAACTCCAAATGGCTTTATAAGCACACTACCGTATAGTATCATGCACCAATAATTAGCTTTTGTGGTTGGCCAGATTCCAAGCAGTTCCCACACTTATTTCCAAATGCCTTGCGATGACTGGAAAGCTCCATCCAGAAGCCCGAAGTTCAATGACTTTTGCTTGGAGCGCCATCTTTATAGAATCAATTGGACGAGATTGATATATATGTTTAGCTCGATTAAAAGCAAATTCAATCTTGAAATATCTAGGACAGGTGCGGCGACCCGTTCGAACAATTATATTGTACTGTATTTTAAATAACAATAAATATAATTTATTCTTCCAAAGATAAATGTCAACCCAATAGCTCTCGCAAGGTTGCAATTTAGATATTTCAAATGTCTTGAATTCATCCAGCGATTTATCTTTACTGCATTTTATTGCGGTAATTCAAAAAGTTCAGCTCAGCCTTCAAAAGGGAAAAACAAAATTAGTTCACCAATTTTACGAAATTTCGTGATTTGCAAAACATTATGGTAAGAAACGAAGTTTAAAGTTAGAATTAAGATAAGTCTTACAGAGCAGAAAGAGAATTAAGATGGAAGCAGAAAATCCCACTGCGCTCATTGTGGATGATAATTACTTCAATCGTGACCTATGTGCGTTAGCCTTGGAACATGTGGGTTACAACGTATTTCACGCAGAAAATGGTCGTGAGGCGATTAATAGACTGCAAGATCAAAAGTTCAACCTCTTGATCCTTGATTTAGCGATGCCAGAACTTGATGGAATGGGCGTTATCCGCGAAATGCATGAAAAGCGAATTCAACACGCGATGTTTATCATTGTGATGACTGCAAACCCTCACATGGCAACAAATGAGTTGGACGCCGATGTTGATTTTGTCGTTTATAAACCGATTGACATCAATGAATTTTCGCGACTGGCGGAACGTCTTACCAAAAGTTATGTCAACATTTCAAACACACGACCTCTATAAGACTATATCCTGCAAAGACGTGACCCAATGATAATCTCTTTGTGGATACATCTTTAAGAAGCGCTGCTGTCGATCAACAATCCAGCAGGGCAGACCACATACGTCAGCAAAGGCGCCGTCTGCCCAAGGGTCATCTCCAATGATTGCCGTTTTTTGAGGGTCAATCTCCTTTTGCTGTTTCTTGATAAATTCCCACAAGCTTGAATGAGGCTTCGGCTGTGTATCAGGGCATGCGTGTGGCGTAAAAACCCCGTTGATATATTCGTTTATACCCAACAAATTCACATGATCAGGGGTGCGTTTATTGTTTGAGACGATATAAACCCGTCGATTGTGGTTACGGAGTTGCTCCAAAAAAGGTATCGTATCTTCAAAGAGGGTTGGGTGATAGCTGGAGCGCAAGTCAGTCAAAAACTGGTTTTGCAAATCTTGAGGCCATGCCATTTTCTCGAACAAGGCGGCTAAGAGCGTCGGTGTATCCGGTTCTTGTCTGCTGCGTTCTTGCAATGACAACATGACTTGCTGCAATCGTTCTTGATCATACTTCAATTGATGTTCTTGAATGAATGTCGGGAAAGCGTTTTGTAAAGCCCATGTCAGACTTCCAACTGCAAGGGTTTCGTCGAAATCGACCAACCAGGTTTCTACGATGTGAGTAGGCAATTTTAGTTTTCTCTGCAACCGTGTGGGACACAGGTCACTTAACTATCAGTGGAAAATTATGTTTTGCGAACCATACCTAAAATGGTGTTTGGATCGCTGCTCACTTGCAGCACCCGTTGGTATTCAGCTTCGAGAAGATCGGCAGTAATTTGTCCACTATAGTCGATCTTGGTCGAACGTAAGGGCTTCCCAAACGCAAGATCTTCGAGGACAGCCTGCATAACCTCGTGCGTCGTAAACAACGATGGGTACGGTGTGAGGAACATGCGAAATGGCCCACCACATACCATTGCGAGCGGCAGCATGGAACGCAACTTTATATCACCGTTCCGGTTGGATCCCAAGTAAAACTGAGGCATGGGAATATCGGTGCCATAAACGGCGCGTGCGTAGTACCGGTAGAGCTTATCGTGCATATCTCGCAAATCGGTGGATTGTTCGAGACTGGCTTCAAAAGCAAGCTGTTCTTGTTCGCCCATGACTTGACCCGCTCGCCAGAACGAGAAAAGTGGTATGGGTGCGACCTCCCAAATGATTTTGCGACGACCCTCTTGGTACGACCAGTTGCTTTGGAAGTCCTTGAATTCTCGACCAAGCTGGTGCGCAAATTGATCTTCCGGTAAATGATGGAGTGTATCAATACCGACTAGATAGGGGTCAATATTATTTCGCTCATAAAAGTCAACTTTCGACTTGTCAATAACAGTCAGGCACAATCGTGCCGCATGTTCGGCATATTCCGGACCACGTTCGTAAAAGCCTTGATACGAGAACAAGGGCACAATGAGATTTTGGCCGCCTAAATCGAAGAAGATTTGGACAAGATCGAAAAGCCGGTCGAAACCGTAATTTGCATATTCAGCAAAATCCGGAATTGCACCGGGGTTTTCCTGATTTCTCTGGTGTTCTAGAAGAAACGTCGTACGGGTACCTCCGGGCGAAAAGACACCCGTAAGCCCCTCAGGATAGCGTGCACGGATACGTTCAGCAAAGGAAGCTGTTTCGGTCATGATGCCTTAACTTTTGTGGTCACGATGGGTAATAGTTCATCGACAAGTGACATGGCATTAATCGGCTTCGGAATATAACCATCAAAACCAGCCAATGCAAAGCGTTCCGAATCGCCCATCATGGCATGCGCTGTTACTGCAACAATCGGGATATGATGCCAATTTTCATGTTCGCGGATCTTTGCTAGTAATTCCAATCCAGACATGTGTGGCATTTGGATATCGACCAGTAAAAGAGTCGGAATTTCTTCGCCGAGCATCTTTAGGCATTCCATTCCCGACGAGGCAGTGCGAACTATTGCGCTATGAAAACTAAGAACAAGCTCAATGACCCCTACGTTATCAGGTTCATCATCAATGACCAATACGTTCCAATCTGACAAATCGTGCATACTTTATCCCTTTGCTGGAACGAAACTCCATTTTCCTGTCTCTTAGTTGAGCGCGTTTGTTCGCTTGATCAACCCATAATCCGTTGAAAGTAGCCTACCAGACCTTCATCAAACGGTTTAGGGACGTAGCCATCAAAACCCCGGCGAATGACTTCTTGTTGGGTATCGTTCGTATAATAAGCTGTAGTGGCGATGACCCGACTTCCTGATGCTGTTGTCGTCCGGCGTATACGGTCTAGTGCTTGATAGCCGTCCATTCCCGGCAAAAAGATGTCCATAACCACAATGTCCGGAGTATTGGTTTTTAAGAAATCAAGCGCAGTTTCAGCATCCCCAACGATATTAAACGGTACGTTGTAGTGCTGCATTACAAGTTCAAACACGGATTGCGCATCAAGATCATCATCCACTAGCAAAACACTCAATGGTTGTTGTCTCATTATTCAACTCCTAAAAATTATGCCTTCTCCAGTTTCACGTTTTCACCGGGGACTTGTGCTCGTGGTAACGTAATCAAAAAGGTTGATCCCTTGCCAAGTTCTGAAGTCATTTCAATCGAGCCACCTAAGTACTCGACCAAACGCTTGGTAATCGCCAGGCCTAACCCCGTACCCTTATATTTACGTTTGTCAGTGTCGTCAACTTGTTGGAAAGGTTCGAAAATATAGGAAGCTGCATCCTGGGGCATTCCTATGCCAGTATCCTGTACCTGGAAGCGCCAACGACTTGCATCAACAATATCAACCTTGATCGTAACGCCGCCCTCGTCCGTAAACTTGATCGCATTGCTTAGGATATTGACTAAAATTTGTTGCAGCTTCTTGGCATCTCCCAGTACGACAGCGGGCACATTGTCGGAAAATTCCACCTTCAGAGCAATGTTCTTTCCATCCGCAAGACTTCGCAGACTATCGACTGTTTCCTGAATAACTTTGTGTGGTGATGTTGGCGCGAGAAAAACCTGGAGTGATCCAGATTCAACTTTAGACAAGTCGAGAATATCATTAATAAGGCCGAGCAAACGACGGCTGTTATGTTGAATATGACCCAACAACTTTGTTTGCTGCGGTGTGAATTCGCCGACCATCCCACCAATCATAGCTTCGTCATAACCAATGATGGCATTAAGAGGTGTGCGTAATTCGTGGCTCATATTTGCTAAAAATTGAGATTTTGCCTTGTCGGCTTCTTCGGCCTGCTGCCGGCTTTTTTCGGCTTGCTGGCGTGCTTCTTCGGCCTGCTGCCGCGCTTCTTCAGCTTGTCGGAAAGATACCCGCGTCGCCTCAAGTCGGGCATCAAATTCTACGCGGAGTCGAAATAAAATTGCTCCGACAGTTGGCATAATGATAGATGCTACGAGAATTGCTTGTGAGATATCATAAGTGGGTTGGTCAGAAATGGATCGTTGTGAGGCCAGCATAGCGATACTGTAGGTGATGACAGTAATGATGCTCACAATCCATATTGAACTGCGCGGTAATACGAGTGTTGCGAGTAGGATCACAATGATAAATATCGGGATACCATTGGTGAGATTCGCGAAATATTGTTTGTTCAGAATTAAAGCCCCGGCAGCACCGATGAGGGCAGTAATCACAATCGTCCACGCCGCAGGTAGAATGCGTTCATGCGAAACAAAATAGGCGGATAGACCAAAACCCGCAAGCATGAAGATGTGCAAAGTGGGTAAAGAAATGACATCCCACTTATTTTTGAATACCATAACTGTCAATATGAAACTGAGTAAAACAAGTACTCCAACGAGTGCGGACGCGATGCGAATGCTTCGCTCACGAAAGGCCTGGTCTCGATCTTTCGAACGCGGTTCCAACCAATTGAAAATCGATCGTTTAGTGGGTAAGGCACTGCTGGTTTGTGGGGTTGTTGTCACAATTGACATTATGGCCACTCCCTACTTTGGAATAAAGCGCTAAGGATCACCGATTTCACGATATTGTGAGGAGTAAACAGACCTTTGCTAATCCATAGTGGAGTATACTCC
>JACDGI010000719.1 GCA_013821665.1 Anaerolineae bacterium | reverse complement strand
GAGAAATACTGCTTCATAGCATCCATTGTCGCCAAACCGTTTTCCGCCACCAACTCCAGTGTCAATCCACCCCAAGTTGGATAATAAGCCGGCTTGCTCCAACTACAATCGATACTGGCGAACACGCCATTAGCAAAGGTCAGCATGACTAATCCCGCTGTTTCCACATCCACCTTACCCGCGTGCATAATGGCGTTGGTAGTGGCGAAAACCTCAACCACTTCGGATTGCAAATACCAGCGCAGCATATCCGCTAGATGCACCACATGGTCAATCACTGCGCCGCCACCTGCCAATTGCTTATCCACAAACCAACCGCGTTCCAAAAACGGCAGACTATCTCCATGATGAAACTCCGGCAGCGAACCTTGATTGGTCGTGTTGAAGCCGTAAATCTGTCCCAACTTCCCCGAATCAATCAGCTTCTTGATTTCCAGCGCCACCGGACTAAAGCGCATCGGAAAGGCGGTCATCAATAACACACCCGCCTTCTGGCACACATCCACAACCGCCTGTGCATCCTCGACAGTGGTTGCCAGCGGCTTCTCACACAGCACATTCACGCCAGCCTCAGCCGCCATCTTGACCAGTGGCAAATGACGCGCATTCTCCGAACACACGATCAAACCATCGGGTTTTTCAGCCAAAAGTGCCGCATATGACTCAAATAACTTGACTCCAAATTGTGCTGCGAAGTGCTGTCCACGTCGCATATTCTCGTCGGCAATGCCAATCACCTCGACATCCGCCAGCGTCAACAGCGCACCCAGATAATTTTCCGCGTGTAGATGGGCAAAGCTCATAATTCCCAATCGCATTATGCCACCTCCGCGATTTGCACTTGTCGCCCCGTTCGCACCGATTCGATGGCTGCTAAACCAATCTGCACCGCCGCCAAACCGTCCTCAGCCGTTACACGAGAAGTCAGGCCACTTGTCAGCACTTCGTAAAAATGTTTAATCTGCGTATAGTAAGGATCTTCGGTTAATGGGCTGGTCGGAACGAGTGCCTCCGCAGCCACAATATTCTTTTCCTTCATATAAATACCCAACGGTGTCGAGCTGTCCGCCGGATGTTCAATCAAACCCGCATCACCGGCGATCTCAAATGCTGTGCGGAACATCCCCGGTGCATAAGCCCATCCACCTTCAACGTTGCTTATCGCCCCGTTGCTATGCTTGAGCATTACCAATGCGTAATCCTCAGTCGCGTCTGGATGTTGTCCGCGCAAACTTTTGGCATAGACACTTTCGACATCACCAGCTACCCATCGCGCATAATCAAAATCGTGGATCATCAGGTCAAGCAGCATCCCGCCCGACTTCTCCAAATCCATTAACCAATTATCCGCCGCCCAATTCGGCAGCGCACTGCAACGGGTAAAGCGTTGTACCGCCACTTGCCCAATATCACCGCGTTCCACGACGGCCTTCGCCTGTACATATTCTGGTGAAAAACGCAGCACATGTGCCACCAATAACTGGATGTTCGCCTTTTCACAGGCCGCAATCATGTCTCGCGCTTGGGCGACTGTCCGCGCCAGTGGTTTCTCGCAAACGATATGCTTTCCTGCTGCCGCCGCTTGCAAGACCATCCCATGATGCAAATGTGTCGGCGTACAAATATCGACAACATCCACTTCAGCCAATAATGCTTCAAACGAGTCAAAGGCTTTTGCACCATATTCAGCGGCTAATTTTTCGGCATGTTGTGCATCAGCCGAAGCAATTCCCACCAGTTCGACAGGCAGTTTGGCCCAGGCCGCAGCATGGGTACGTCCCATGAACCCGCTGCCGACAATTCCGATTTTCATGCTCAAATCCCTCTAAACAATAATTTTTACTTCACCGCGCCCGAAGTCAAACCGCGAATCAATTGGCGTGAAAACAGGATATACAGGATGATGACCGGAATAGCTGCCAACGACAGCGAAGCCAGCACCGCGTTCCAATCGTTCACATACTGCCCCAAAAACGACTGCGCTCCCAACGTGACGGTTTTATTGCGTTCCGACGAAGCCAAAATCAATGGAAACCACAAGTCGTTCCAAATCGGGATCATATTAAAAACCATCACCGTCCCAAGCGCCGGACGAATAAGCGGTAAAATCATCCAGTAGATGCGGTATTCACTCGCGCCATCCACCCGTGCCGCATCTTTTAGGTCACGCGGAATCTGCCCCATAAATTGTGTCAGCACGAACACCGCCAAAGGCAATCCCATTGCTGTATACACCAGAATGAGTCCCGCAAGAGTGTCGATCAAACCCAGACTTTTGATAACATTGAGGATACCGATTGTCCCCAACCGAATCGGGATCATAATGCCCAGCGCCAGATACAGCCCTAGGAAGTTGTTACCGCGAAACTTATACTCGGACAGCGCATGTGCCGCCATCGTCCCGGCCACAAAGATCAGCAGCAGAGAAATAGACGTTACAATGAAACTGTTCAAAAAATAGTTCGGGAACTGCGCTCGCGCAAATACAGTCTGGTAGCCAACCGGATTGAAATTCTCGGCATTCGGCAGTGCGTAAGGAGTCTTGAAAATAAACTTACGGTCTTTAAACGAGTTGATGACCACCAAATAGATGGGAAATAGGGCAATGAACGTGTACAGCAGCAAAATTGCGTGTGCTGCAACAATTTGCAAGGTTTGTCCGATTCGGTTTTGACGAACAGCCACAATCATCCCCCTACATTTCCACTTGTAACAACCGGCGCTGATAGCCAAACAGATAAAGCAGAACACCCGCCAGAATAATAATAAACATCACCCCTGCCACTGCCGCACCTAAAGTCGGACTACCGAGTTGGAGTTGGAAGCCAAAGAATGTCCGGTAGAAAAGTGTCCCTAATAAGTCAGTGGAAAAATCGGGCGAAGCAATTGCCCCTTGTGTCGTATAAATCAAATCGAAAGCATTGAAATTGCCGACAAAAGTCAGCACGCCGACAATCCCCAATGTTGGTAGAATCAAAGGGAATTTGATGCTCCAAAAAACGTTCCACGCATTTGCACCATCGACTCGTGCCGCTTCGATGACCTCATCGGGAATGCTAATCAGCGCCGCCACGAACAACATCATCGGCACGCCCACCCATTGCCACACCGAGACGAATCCCAGAATTGGCAGTGCTGTACCCGCTTGTCCGAGCCACGGTTGATTCTTAATCCCAAAGGCTTTTAGGAAGTCGCCGGAAATCCCCCAAATCGGACTCAAAATCAGCCGCCAGATGAAGCCGATCAGCGTCACAGAGAGTACTGTCGGCGTAAAGATCAACGTCCGGTAAATCGCTCGCCCTTTAATAAATTGGGAACTTAATAACGCTGCTAAAAACAGCGCAAGCGGATTTTGTACCAACATGTGGATAGCAAAAAATTCAAAATTATTTTTAATAGCTCCGAATAAGCGTGGGGCAAGATTAGGATCGGTGAATAGGGTTTGATAATTTTGGAGGCCAGCGAACACCTGCTGGTTTTGGTCATTGTTCGTGAACAGGCTTAACCGCAGCGAATCCACCAGCGGGTAAATCATAAAAACAGTGTAAATAAGTATTGCAGGTGCGAGAAAAACAACGATGTGAAAAGGGAAAGGCTTTTTCTTCATTTGGTTTGTCACTTTTCCGCAGATGCCAAAAAGTAAATTGTATCAAGTTGGTGATGAGAAAGGTGCGGGGCATTTCGCTCCGCACCTTAATAACAATCAGTGATGCCGGCTTCCGCTTATGCAGATTTGGCAGGGAATTACTGTGGCTTGTACCAAGCTTCCAAATTCTTCTCAACCGTATCAGCGGCTTCTTGTGCGGTTTGTGTACCGTTCAGAATGGCTGAGCTGGCTGCCCACAGATCGTTCTCATTGTTGGTTTGACCCTTGGAGGTGTCACCGCGTGAGAGAATCTGGTAGGACGAACGAATGGTGGACTTGCAATCTTTACGCCAATCAAGCATTTGTTGTGCAACAGGATCGGTAAGTTTAACGTCAACATTTGCCAACGGGAAGAAACCGGGCAGCGCGTTTGCGTACAAACCGGCGAAGTCTGCCGTCGCCAACCATGACAGGAACGTCTTGGCTTCAGCCGTATGCGCGCCCTTGGCATTCATACCC
>JACDGI010000718.1 GCA_013821665.1 Anaerolineae bacterium | reverse complement strand
CTACGAAGGTAAGGATAACGCCGAAGGTCAAGATGCATCTCGCACGACGGCTGAAATTCAGGTTGCACCTCTCAACCAGAAAGCGACGCAAACAATGACCGAACACCTGCCGTCCGTACTCATTATTGAAGATACCACCGAGCTAGCCGAAGTCATTCAAGCCACGCTCGAACGCATGAATATGCACACCGCTCACGAGACACATGGCAGCAAAGCCATCATCCGCTTCGATGAAATGCACCCGGATGTCGTCCTACTCGATATTGGTCTACCGGATATGTCGGGTTGGAAGTTCTTGGAAGCCGTCAAGGAAAAGCACAAAGAAGACATGCCCATCATCATTGTCATTACCGCTTATGGTGATCCGGCCAATCGTCTAGTCGCTAAATTTCAGGGTGTTTATAACTACCTGATCAAGCCCTTTACCTCGGATGAGGTAGAGCAAGTAGTCATGTCCGCGTTGCGCAGCAAGACGGCATGAACTGGTCTCGATTGTTCCGCGCCCTCATCAAGAGGGCGTTTTTATTGGTGATGGCACTCTCCATTTTGGCATCCACACCTCCACCGCCTGCTCCTTCATCCCTCACTGTTGATCTTGCCGCTCACCGCCCCATGCAAGCGCTCTATCAAATCGATGTGCAAGTCGCTCAATCCGGTTGGACGGTTGATCTTGCTAAATCGGCAGGCGATATTTGGGAAACGTTAGATGATCTACCGCGTGCCGTTTCCTATTGGGAAATCGCTATACGCCTTCAACCCACTGATGTGCAGCTAACACGCCGCTTAGCCCAATCCTACTTGGCTTTGGAACATTGGTCACAGGCGGTGATTACTCTCAGTAACCTCCTGAAGCTCAACGATGATAACTGGGCGCATTTCCAGTTAGGCATCTTGCAAGGCGTTCTCGACTCCTCATCTGCTACCGAACATTTCCAATTAGCCGCTCGTGATAAGCAGTTTCAATCGGTTGTTAACCAATTGATTCCGCTGTTGAACGAACCTTCCGATTTGAGCCGCGCCATGCAGATTGGGGCTGTGCTGGCGACTGCTAAACTGTGGCCTGCCGCCGAGTATGTTTTTCAATATGCGGCCTCACTCTCACCTAAATTACCTGCGGCCTTGGCCTACGCCGGACTTGCCCGTGACCAGCAAGGTAAAGATGGACGTTCACAAATCGCACAAGCCATCGCCCTCGCGCCGGATAATGCCGAAGTCCGTTATCTAGAGGGTCTACACTTGCATCTGATCGGTGATGAAGATGCCAGTTTGGTCGCGCTCCAACAGGCTACTGTTCTTGATCCTCTAAATCCAGCCTTTGCTGCCGAATTAGCCACCACTTATGACCGTGCTGGCGATGCCGTCAAAGCCGAGTATTGGTATAAAGCGGCTGTTACCCTGTCGAATAATGACCCACGTTTTCAGGCACTTCTGACCGCTTTTTACGGTCAACCCTCCGTGTCGATCATTACCGCCACACCTTAACTCCACGTTTACGCTCGCTGACCACCGTGCTACAATCGCCCACGTCACCAACTTAACGAGGGGTGTTGCCTTGCGCCGTTTCCTCATAATAGTCGTACTTCTGCTTCTACTGGCTGCTGCTTATCTAGCAAATCATCTGACTGCTCATCTGCATTACATTGTTCCTGTTGAAGCCGGTAAAGTGGCCTATATCGCTACCTTTGATGATTTCAAATCGGATTGGGCGCTGGCCGAAGGTCGCCTCAAAGTCCAAATTCTGGATACAGGTGTGCTGCGTATTGAAGTCGGTGATGTCGATAAGCTGCCTTTTTCGCAAGCCGCGCCCTATTTTGCTGATTTCGATGTGCGCGCCCAGACCAGCGCTGTTGATGGCCCCGAAAGCAACGGCTATGGTTTAATTTTCCGCCTTCAAAATAAAGATAATTCTTCACCCGCCGATGACGATTTTTACTTATTCGAAATTAGCAGCGATGGCTACTATCGTGTGCTGCGGTCTTTTAATGGGGTACAGAAAGAACTCAGTACGTGGATTCCCTCGCCTGTCATTAATCAGCATATCGGCGCGACCAACTTTATCCGCGTCAATGCCAAAGGCGACCAGTTTCAATTTTTCATCAACAACCAGCAAGTCCAATTGTGTATCCCCGACGACCCCAATGGAACCAGTACGTTTCCGGCGACAGGGCAGTGTGTCGGTGGCAAAATGTTGGATACACTGGTCGATGCTTCCATCCCCAACGGTCAGCTCGGCGTAGTCGCCCAATCCCTCGACGAATCCGGTGTCATTGTTGATTTTGATAATGTCGTGGTCTACGGCCCTTCCTAGTGACTCTTTTCGATTGAATATCTCATATGATAGTTTTTTCACCCACAAAAGATTCGAATGTAGGGGAGGACCTATGTGTCCTCCCGCAATGAAGATTGATCGATGCACTCCTAGTCACTTTTCCCTTCACCAAAGCGTCTAAGTTACAGTGTCGAATTCACTTACCAAAGACGATTCTCCCAATCTCCGCTATACTGATACCCATATTTGCAAATCCGACTGGATAAAGTTGCCTACATGGTCAGCAATCGATATGCTGATTGCACAGGAGTATGAACATGACTGAACCGAGAGAACAACTACAAGCCGCCCTCAAAGAGGCCATGATTAATAAAGATAATATGCGCCGTGATGTGATTCGCGGTCTGCTCAGCGCTGTTAAACAGGTCGATATTGACAGCCAAAAAACGGTGAATGCGGAGGGTACAATTGACATCCTCCAAAAAGAAGCCAAGAAACGCCGCGAGAGTATTGATGAAGCGACCAAGGTTGGCCGCAACGAAATTGCCGATCAAGAAAAGTTGGAACTCGCCATCATCGAGAGCTTTTTGCCGACTCAACTTTCGCGTGATGAAGTCAAAGTGATTGTTCAAGAAACCATTGCTCAAACCGGCGTGACCTCACCTAAAGAAATCGGTAAGCTAATGGGTGCGCTCATGCCCAAAGTGAAGGGGCTTGCGGACGGTAAACTCGTTAATGAGGTTGTCCGGGAACTGCTAAAGTAGTCGGTTGGTGGCGCTATGATTGATTGGCTTACGAGGTTTTTGCAACGTACATTTCGCATCCAACCCGCGCGTTCGCGTAATTACTTGCATTGGCTTGGGACAATAGTCGCGGTTGCCTTATTCGTCTTAATCGCAACACTGCTCGTTGTCTACGATAGTGTCTTCTTAGGCTTTAGCAATCTGTCGGACTTGCAAGTTGGAGATACGGCTCCGCAGGATATTCGTGCGCCCATTTCGGTTTCACCCTTCATTAGCAAAGTGCTAACCGAACAACGTCAGCAAGAAATTGAGCAAAGTGTCCCCGACATATACTTCCCGCCCAATCCCGCCGTGTCGCGTCAGCAGTCGGACATGGCGAATCAGATATTAGCCTATATCCAGAACATTCGTCATGATCCCTATGGTACATCCTCCCAAAAAACGGATGACATCCACGCCATAAACGACCTGACACTCCCCGAAACCACCATTGTTCAACTGCTTGGGTTGGATGAAAAAGCGTGGACGGATATTACTGACCAGATCTCAAGTATTCTTGAGCGGGTCATGCGTGGCGAAATTCGCGACTCCAATTTGCAATCGGTCATTACCCAACTGCCGATGCAAGTCGGTGTCCGATTTTCCGAAGAACAAGCCGATGTCATTGTTCAAGTCGTTAAAGGGCTGATTCGTCCAAACACACTGCTCGACAGTGCGACCACCGACCTCGCACGGCAGAATGCAGTTGCGAATGTCAGCGTCCGCCGCAGCTTTGAACGTGGACAGGTGATCTTGCGGGCGGGCGAAAAAGTAGATGCCGCCACCTACGAAGCCCTCGGCATACTGGGTTTACTCGAACCCACGAATCAACGTGTGCAAGAATTCGCGCGTGCCGCCTTAGCCAGCATGATTGTGGTGGTCGTCACCGGCTTATATCTCAGTCGCTTTAAGCCTGAATTATTGCGCTCATCGCGTGTTCTGATGTTGTTGGCTGCGCTGTTTTTGGTTACGTTGTTGGGTGCGCGTCTATCCGTCATTTACGGCCAAATCTATCTTTATCCCACTGCTGCGATGGCAATTTTGTACGCAGCTTTAGCC
>JACDGI010000717.1 GCA_013821665.1 Anaerolineae bacterium | reverse complement strand
TCCACTCGTTCCATTTGGCTCAACACGATCCGATGGTTTTGTTTTCGTCCCATTTTCCAGTATCCTTCTCTCACAATTGCTTTAGGATACACTCTTTCTTAGTTTATTTCTGTGGTCGTCTACTAGTAGACCATCAGAATAGTTTTTAAGGATAGGATTCTTGAACAAGGGGTTTTAAACCCTTGTCCGCAATCCGTAAAGATTTCTGTGGCGGATTGGATAATCTCTCAAATTAAGGTGGGCTTCATTGCCAGATTGACGGCATTTCCCAAATATCCAGTGTTTGAACCAGCGACTTTTCGCCTATCAGTTGCAGGTGGTTGCGCTGTGCATTTGATCGATATATCCGATATGTGAGACTGATACGATTATTTGCAATGATTTCGACCACCGAGCCATCAAGCAGGATGCGTAGTTGTAATCGCTCATCGGGTGCCAGCGCATGAGGGATGGATTGGGTCAGTACCGTGAGTGTTTGCTGATCGTGTGTGGTCAGTTGATCAACTTGCTCTTCGAAGCCAAAGTTTTTATCCACATGACGATTATTTTCCGCGTGGCTCAGACTGGAATCGTGTTGTGAGGCAATATTCCGAATGACCAAACGTTGTGAGGCGGATTCGTAAAGAATGTCGATTCGGGCCGGGTCATCAGGGGAGCAGACCAAACTAAGGCCACAGTTGCTCGCTGGCTGAGGAACGAATTCGGCTTCTATATCCAGCGAAAGACTGTTTACGTCGAGGAAACCGTTATCCAGTAAATTTGCCGGTGTGTAATGATGATGTTTACCACGAATGGATTGTAGAGCAGGGATCGGTGTCATCAGCAAACGGTTATTCGACAGCGTCAAAATGCGAGGTATGGATTGTACGCCTGACCAACCTGCTAACTGCTGCTCCTGAGAAGAACGGGCTTCGCGCAGCCAACCTATTAATAAGCGTCGATTTTGATCGTCAATAGTGGTTAATGGGGCATAAAGTTCGCCATAGTCTAAGACACCTTCATATATTGGCGTGAATTGATGATTGTCGTAGGTGCCTACAAAATACAAAACAGTGTCCGTCGCAACCGTGACGTGAGATGACACAATTAAAACCCACTGATCACCCAGTTTGAAGAAATTCGGACATTCCCAAATGTCACCATTACGCTGCTTATCACCTATCAGTAAGGGGTGTAAATATTCCCAGTTCAAAAGATCATCTGATTTATAAAGGAAAATGACCCCGCCTACATCTTTGATGCGTGAAGCGATGACCATATACCATGCGTCGGCTTCTTTCCACACATAGGGATCGCGAAAGTCGCTGGTCTGACCGGATTCGGATGGAACTTGCGCCAGCACCGGATTGCCCGCATATTTTTGCCAATTCAGCAGAGTTTCGTCACCGATGGCGATACACTGCGTTTGTATCTCGTACTTTTCACCGCGTGCAGCGGTATACACCAAGGTGGGTTGGCCGTTGTTATTGACGGCGCAGCCCGAAAAACAGCCAACCTCATCGGGGCCGCCGGGAGTGGGTACTATCGCAAGCGGTAAGTCCGTCCAATGAATGAGGTCGTCGCTCGAAGCGTGCCCCCAACTCATATAGCCCCAAAGAGGCCCGGTCGGGTTATGCTGGTAAAAAAGGTGATACTTTCCTTGCCACTGAATCAAACCATTGGGGTCGTTCATCCAGTTGGAAGGCGGAAGGAAATGATACTGTGGGCGAAGGAGATCGGTCAAAAATTGTTGGCGTGTGACCGATGCAGTTTTAGCAAACATAAGCTTTTCCAATAAAAATAAGCAAAAATGATTTGTATGGTCTATGCCAAATACTTGAAAGAATATATAACACGGCGCGGGAGTATAGTAAATCTCATCGTCTTATGACCATTGTCTATGCTTCGTTGATGGTCGATGGGTAGGACTGCATTAAGTGGTGGATGGACGTGTTTCATAGAAACCTCACCCCTAAATCCCCTCTCCAATGCTTTGGCGAGGGGACTTCCGAGACTCTTGTAGGTCATGTTGGGCTACTTTTCAGCAAAAAACTTCTCCACTGTTTAGTGTAGCGCTACCTGTTGATTACTGCCTACAGACCTATCGCCTGATCGTTCTAGTAGACCTGACAGAAACAATTGTAACTGCCTATAATGGGTTGACTTAAAACGGAGCCACGGCTGACTGTGCTATCCCAAAGAGAGTTTTCAAATGACCAATTTTGATAATCAATCGCAACGTGCTTTGTTACATAACATCGCCCGAAAAGCCATGATCGAGAAAGGGCTGCTGCCTGATTTTACAGCGGATGTTCTGGCTGAAGTGGACAGACTTCAGACTTCAAATAAGGGCGATGTTGATCCTGTGCATGATCTACGAAATTTGCTGTGGTGTTCGATTGACAACGACGAGTCGCGCGACCTCGACCAGTTGACGGTGGCTGAGATGCTGCCCGATGGAAGCGTGAAGATTCTGGTGGCCGTGGCGGATGTGGACTCGTTAGTCAAAAAAGGGTCAACAATTGACGACCATGCCAACCATAATACCACTTCGGTTTATACCGCTGCCGAAATATTCCCGATGCTGCCTGAAAAGCTGTCAACGGATTTGACTTCCTTGAACTTCAACGAAGATCGTCCAGTGATCATTATTGAAATGGTTATTAGTGCTGATGGATCGAGTCAGTCGTCGGATGTTTATCGAGCAGTTGTGTTGAATCATGCCAAGTTGGCCTATAACAGTGTGGCGGCGTGGCTAGACGGGAAAGGCGCGATGCCTGAGGCTATCGCGAAAGTGAAAGGGTTGGACGAAAACATCAGGATACAGGACAAAATCGCGCAAGGGATGAAGCATTTCCGGCACAGTAATGGTGCGCTAACGTTAGAGACCATCCAAGCGAAATCCGTATTTGAGGGCGACCAAGTTAGTAAGCTCGAAATTGAAGAGAAGAATCGTGCGAAGGCGTTAATTGAAGAATTCATGATTGCAGCCAACAGCGTGACCACGTTATATCTTTCTGCAAAAAACTTTCCTGCTATTCGTCGAGTGGTACGGACACCTGAGCGGTGGGGGCGGATTGTTGAAATTGCAACCGAACATGGCGGCAAGCTGCCGATTGATCCCGACTCGAAGGCATTAGAGGATTTTCTGACAAAGGCAAAAGCAGCCGATCCATTGCGATTTCCTGATCTGTCGTTGGCGATTATTAAACTTTTGGGGGCGGGCGAATATGTTGCCGAGTTTCCTCAAGATGCAGCTCCCGGTCATTTTGGGCTGGCTGTTAAAGATTACAGCCATTCCACAGCCCCGAACCGGCGATTTGCTGATCTCATTACACAACGGTTGTTAAAAGCGGCCATCGACGGAAAGCCTGTGCCGTATAACAAAGACGAGTTAGCGCTTCTGGCTGCGCATTGCACGCAACAGGAAGATGCGGCTAACAAGGTGGAACGGCAAGTCGCCAAGTCGGCGGCTGCACTGCTGCTTCAATCGCGAATTGGGGAGCAGTTCGAGAGTATCGTAACGGGTGCGTCAGCGAAAGGGACATGGGTTCGGCTGCTTGATGTACCCGTCGAAGGCCGAGTAGTTCAGGGGTTCGAAGGTGTTGATGTGGGCAATCGGATTCGTGTGAGGCTTATATCAACCGATGTTGAGCGTGGATTTATCGATTTTAGCAAGGTTGCTGATCACCAATAACTAATGGTGCAAGTCAAAACCCCTCATCCCAACCCTTCTCCCCCGAACTCAAGGGAGAAGGGCTTTAAGACACTCTTTTGGTGTAAAAACTATGTGAAGCGAAAGTTACAAAAGATCAGAATTCACACTTACACTACCGGTTATGTGGCATCTTGCACGATTAAGCGAGGCGACTATATGGAATACATTTTCAGATGACGTTTTGTCCAGGCTACAGGATATTTTGCGAGGAACGTCTGGAATAGGATGTTTGGGTTGAGGTCAAACGCTAAACGCTCGTACCATATACATCCGCTAGCGAGACCATCAAGCTCATTTATTGGTTATTATTCTTAGTTTTGGATAGCTTTTCACCCTCACCCTAAATCCCTCTCCCTCAGGGCGAGGGACTTTAAGAGCCGCTGTGAACCGTTTTCTGAGGCTCTCGTTGATCGAGAAAATGTTAAAAGATGAATGTGAAC
>JACDGI010000055.1 GCA_013821665.1 Anaerolineae bacterium | reverse complement strand
GATGTGGCAGGTTCGGGCATCGACACGGGGAGCAAGACGGCAGCGCACGCTGGTGGGAGCCATCATCCTTTCATCAGTGGTGGCGCTGATTGCGGTCATACTCAGCCAATTGTTTTTTCGGTTTCGTGCCAATTACAACGTCGAATTGGATATGACGCGAACTGCCGAAAGTGTCGCGGCGGATCAAGCCAATTTACAAGCGTCAGTAGAGGCTGTCGATGCCATCATGACGCTGCAAACGACGACACTACCGGAAGCAACCGCTACGGACAATCAGTTGTCAGCCGTTGCCGAAGCCTCAAGCCCGACAGCGACGGTTTTGCTGGCAACCAACACACCGGTGATACCGACATCTACGCCGATAGTCTTACCCACACAGACATTAACACCAGTCGTACCAACCGCAGTCATCTTGCCTTCGTATACGTTTACTTTTACACCGACGCAGAAACCACCGACGGCCATAGCAACTTTAACGGCGACACCCAGCCCCACCCAAATCCCGCCGACCGCGACCAGTACACTGACCGTAACGCCGACGCGGGTATTGTCACCCGTACCCACTAATACGAGGGTTGTTAATGGGACAGCCGTGCTGCCCCAAAGTGTTTATGTGGGACTGACCGTTGAAGACACGCCTTTGGGCTTGAAGGTCACGAACGTGGGTGATGCTGCTCAATCAGCCGGGGTTGAGGTGGGCGATTATGTGCTTGCAGTTGATTTGGATATTGTGACAACACGTACACAATTTTTGCAGACCATGCAAAGTCGTAATCCATTTTCGCGGATCACGCTGCGTGTTCGTCGGGCTGATGGGATCAATATCATAACGCTGGTGCTGGGAACCAATGATTTTATCTTGGCGACACCGGCACAATGACCCGTTTGAATACTTATTGATTTCTTATTCCAATTTCCTACGCTTATTATTTTCTCAAATGGCGCACATCTGGATTGAGCCGCGCCTTCGTACTGTCTATAACGACTATTAAAACGTGTAGTAGGTGTGATGACCAAACCGCAATTTACCCTGAAAACATTTAGTTATCGCCAACTGATGACGCATTTGCGTACGCCGCTGTATCGCAACGGCTACGCGCTCATTTTAAGCACGGGCATCACGTCTGCATTAGGGTTGCTCTATTGGGCGGTGGCTGCAAAATTCTATATCACTGAAAATGTGGGTTTGAATTCGGCTGTCATTTCCATCATGATCTTTTTGTCGGGTATATCTCAGGTCAATTTACAAGAGACGATGATCCGCTATATCCCGATTGCGGGCAAGCGAACCCCGCGCATGGTGATTTACACCTATCTCATTGTGCTAGGACTTTCAGCACTTGTGGGAGTGATCTTCTGCTTGGGCATCCCGATCTGGGCACCCAGCTTAACGTTCCTGACACAATCACCACTTTTGATCGCGTGGTTCATCGCCGCTATCTGTATCTGGGGGATTTTTGTTCTCCAAGATAGCGTGTTGACCGGCTTGCGCCAAGCCTTGTGGATACCTGCCGAAAATGCAGCTTTTTCGATCATAAAAATCCTACTGCTAGTCGGGCTGGCTTCAATCATTCCCCAAACGGGTATCTTTATCTCGTGGTCGGTATCGGTGCTGCTGATTATTATCCCGATCAATATTTTGTTGTTTCGCAGGCTTATTCCACGGCACGCAGCCACTGTTATCACGCAAGATTCGTCTATCCCTTTGCGCCAGATTTCGAAGTATGTCGCCGGTAATTATGCAGCGGCTTTGTTTTCGAACATGGCGAGTACCTTACTACCGTTGATTATCACGCAGGTGGAAGGTGCCCAAGCCAACGCGCATTTCTACCTCGCATGGACGATTGCCAGCGCCTTGCAAATCATGACCGCCAACATGGCGACCTCCTTAACGGTTGAGGCCAGTCTGGATAAAGGTAATATCGAAAGTTACCGGCGGCGTGCCTTGATCGGCATTTACCGTTTGATCATACCGGCGGCGCTGCTGCTGATTGTGGCGGCTCCGATCATTTTGCGGTTTGTCGGGCAAAGCTACGTGCCGGAAGGCGCACCGCTGATGCAACTGCTGGCTGTGGCGGCTATCCCGAACGTCTACAACGCTGTTTACATCAGCATGTCACGGACGAATAACCGTGTTGCAGCCATCATCGCGATCTTCGGGGCAAACGCCATTCTGGTTCTGGGACTCAGTCACTTTTTCTTGCCGATGTATGGGATCGCCGGTGTCGGTTTGGCGTGGGTAATCAGCCAGACAGTTATTGCGCTGACCTTAATGGCTCGGACGCGCTGGCAATCACGGAAGATTGCGCCAGTCGAAGCCGTTATAGCCAAGGCCGAGTAAGGAGTTTGCAGTTGGCTGAACAACAGTTTGATACCTTTATCTGTGTGCATCAACGCGAAGTGGGCTACTTACTCGAAATGGTGCTGCGTTCCTACCGGCTGAACTTTATACCCAAGGGACGTTTGATCTTAATCACCAACGACTTGCCTTATTTGCGCGAGTTTATCCAGCGCATCGGCTTTGCAGATGAAACCGTGTTGATGGATGATCGCGACTGTCTGTCGAAAGAGGAGATGGAACTGCCCGGTTGGTTCCGCCAGCAGCTTATCAAACTGCGCTCTTATGAGTTTTGCCAGACCGAGAAGTTTTGCTGCTTGGGCGCGGATACGGTGTTACTGCAAACCATCACCGAAGCCGATTTGAGTGATAAGGGCAAACCGGTGTTGTATTACACCCGCCACAAATTCCCCGACGGCCATTTCCGTTATGAGAAGGCGCGTGTGCATTATGTGGCTGATCTACTCAAGGTCGAACCGGTGAATGCGCTGCGTTACGTGGATTTCATCAGCGATTTGTTCTGCTTCAAGCGCGAGTATTTGATGAGTTTGAATACCTATCTCGAAGGCTTGTACGGTAAAAATCCCTACGTCAACTTGCTCAAGGGGATTCAAGATAAGCTGGAAAATCGCAACAAATTCGGTGAGTGGACGCTTTACAGTGTTTACGTGCTGGACAAGCTCAAGGCGGATGTGACCTTACGCAATTCTGCCGAAGGATTTTTGTATCAAGCCCACAGCAATCTGTATTTACGCCTCTTCCAGTTCAACACCAAAGTCGCGCACTTCGTCAGCAAAGACTTTGATGTCGACTATATTACCCGCCAAATCATCAAGCGTAAGTTACCGTTAGCCGGTGTCTTATAGCCCAAACTCTTTATTTCCCCAAGCATTTTTCTATGGGTTCAGGCGTTTTGGAAACGCAGCCAAACCCCATTACGCAGTATTTCTGTCATACAAGAAGCGAGTAAACTTGAAATGAAACGACGAAACAGCCTCCTAGCTTTATTGGCATTCTTAGTCGTCGGTTTAATAACCACCAGCAGTCTGGTCAATGGTCAGGATATAAAAGTGCCTGAAGGCCAGCAGGGACAAACCTATTACGCGGCTTTCCCTGTCGCCATCACACTCGATGGCAAATTTGACGATTGGAAGAATATTCCCCGTGTGACCGTGACCACTGGCCCACAAATCCCCACCGACCCCGAAGCACTAGAGACCATGACTTTCGCGTCTGTGGCGGATGCCAACAACATGTATTTCTGGATTGACGTGACCGATAAACACATCATCGCAGGCACACACGGGCCGAATTACTTTAACGAGGATTCGGTTGAAATCTACATCAACGGAACCACCGATTTGGGTGTGACCGCCTACACGTCTGGCATCGCACAGATTACCGTACCGGCTGTGAACATCGGCAAGTCCAGCAACCAAGTGATCTTATACGGCAAGGACTGGGAAGCGGTTGATGCCAAGGCCGTGGTCATCAAAACCGATACGGGTTATGCGATGGAAGTCGCGCTGCCGCTCAAGAACTCGATTTGGTCGATTACACCGGAACAGGATAACAAAATCGGTTTTCAGATACAGCTTAACGGTGCCAGCAAAATCGACCGTGACATCAAATTGAGCTGGTCGAAAGCTGATACCAGTGACCAATCGTATCTCAATCCCAGCGTGTTCGGGCAGCTTATTTTCCAACGTGTCGGGGCGGATTTACCAACGCCGACACCTTCACCATCGCCTGTTGCTGTGGCATTGGTTGCTACGGGCAACTTCAGCGTGAATGGCACGGACATTATCGCGCCGGACGGCAGCAAGTTTGTGGCTAAAGGCACCAATGTCAACGGCTCCAATTGGGTTTGGCCGCGCCGGACGGTAGATGATGTCAAACTGATTGTGGACTGCTGGAACTTCAACCTTGTGCGCGTCAATTCGTTCCTGTTCATGGGGCAGATTAAGTATCCACAGTACACGACCAATAATGATCTGGATGCGATTGTGAAGGCCTTTACAGACCGGCATATCGTGGTGGTGCTTGAGGCGCATGATCGCATCGGCACGTACTATCAAGGTGATGATCTGAACACGCTGGTGGCATGGTTTACCGATCTGGCGCGTAAGTACAAAGATAATCCCTACGTGTGGTTCGATACCGTGAACGAGCCGGGTGGACGCAAATCGCTGGACTCGGATCAGTGGATCAACATGAACGGGCGCGTCATCCAAGGTATCCGTGATGATGCTCAGGCCAACAATATCATCATCGTGGAAGGCGCATACGGAGGTCAGGATGCGGGTAACGCGGATGCGTCTCCGGTGACGAGCAGCGCGATCCTTCAAAACGGCAAGGATGTTATCAACTATGGTGGGCGAACCTACCCGAACATCGTCTTCAGCATCCATACCTACGATTTGTGGAACTTCGGGGATGCCAAGCTGGCCGACTTCTTTGATCAGGTTCAGAAGCTCGGTTACGCCATCCTCGTGGGTGAATATGGCGTTTTTACGGATCAGGATACGACAGGAGCAGCCGAAACGACGTTTAACGTCACGGTTCCACGCGGGATCGGGCGCGTGGTCTGGCAGTGGGACGGCAGCGACCGCAATGATTTAACGGCCAGCCAAGTCGAAGGCGGCGGTTGGGAAATTAACGATTGTGCCAAGCCGACGAATCTCAGCCAGCTTGGGAAGTGGGTGTGGGCGGATAACCACTCGACACCGTAAGCATCTGATCAGCTTTTAATCAGGGGCGCGTCGATGAACACGATCCATCGACGCGCTTTTGATTCACGGGTGGGGTTGTTGGTCGATTGGCGGCACTGGCGGCGGCAGCGGACTGCCAATTGGGTTCCACGAAATGTTCAAAATGTTGCAAAAATTGTTAATGTTGCAATTGTGAGACGTGGGTTTTGTAACATTTACAACGACCCCTAACCCCAGCCCACATCAGCAACGTTCGCTGGCTCACTCTGCTGATAGCCCGTAGTAACAGGGGAAGGGGAGCAAATGCAGGTGGTTCTATAAGCAGCTTATAACAAATACAGAGCGAATAGGTTACCATTTGGAAGAACATTTTGTAACTCTTTTGGGATGTTGGCGCTAACCATTTTGAGGGAGTGGGATTGTTAAGCGGGTTGGTGGTGGGTTGGAATTCGGTATGCCGACAAATTTAAAGTAAACCTCTTTTATAATGAATGTCGTATGAGGTACCAACAAGATCGACATCGGAAATGCAATGCAATTGAACCGCAGAGACGCTGAGAACGCAGAGATCAAGGCGGAAAGGTAATTAAATGAGTTTTGTGAAAAGATTAGACGGGTTTAGCTTTCCGAATCCTGACCAATGGTATTGCCAAGTGCAGCACTTTGGAATGGGACACTCAGAACTTCGAATAAAGGTTCAGCAAATGACTTCTGGAGAACTATTAACCATAGTTTTCGTTGGCACAATCTATTTTGAAGGCCCATTAATGTGGCGGAGTGCTGATTTTGTGCTAGAGCCGCAAGAAAGTTGCGAAGTTCTTATGCAGGGACTTGGCGAAACAGGGCTGAAAATTTTATTAGAGGATAGAAGATTATTTTCGGGACGCATTGCCAATGCCCCCAATTTGAGTACTAAAGTAAGGATAGTTGCTGGGGAGAGTGCCTTTGTTACTGACAAAGATGTTTCAGCTTCGTAGCGATGCCCATAACCTATCTCCTCTATAAGGGAAAAGTGGGCGCAAGCTCTGCGCCCTTACGAGAAGATTATTTGTGTTTAGTGGAATTATTTATCAGTCGTCAGGCCGTAACCAAGCGGGAAGAGTGCGCCGTTGGGATGCTGCTTGAGCGCTTGCAAGGGAATGTCGTCCTGTGTGCGCGGGTAAGTGTGTGAGAGTTTGCCGGTGAAGGGGAAGTCACCAAAGAGGACATCCGAGATGCCTTCGGCTTCGGTTCCCGGCAGCCAAGCCAGTACAAAAGCATCGGCCTGATCAAGCTGCTCGGTGATAATACGGGGACGGCCTGAGAGCATAATCACCACGAGCTTGGTGCAGGTCTTACGCATCTTATTAATGAGTTCAACATCCTCGGCGGGCAGCGTCAAATCAAAGCGGTCGCCCATCCCCTCGGCATACGGCGGCTCACCGATCACCACGATACCAATGTCGGTGGGATCAGCCATAAATTGACCTTCGGCGCTGTATTCGACGGCGGTATCTTCGCCCACAATTTGTTGAATACCGGTCAAGATGGATTCGCCAGCGGTAATGGCACCGCGTCCACCTTGCCAATCAATCGTCCAACCGCCGCACTGAATACCGATGTTGTTGGCAGCATCACCCGCCACCAAAAAGCGCGGCTGAAATTTCGACAGCGGCAGAAGATTATTGTCGTTCTTGAGCAGCACCAAGGATTTACGAACGGCTTCACGGGCAACGGCGCGGTGTTCGTCTGACCCAAATTCGGATAGCAGCGATTCGTCACCAAACGGCTGCTCGAATAAGCCGACAGTTTGTTTGACCTTGAGGATACGGCGCACGGCATTGTCAATGCGGCTGAGCGGCACATCACCTTTTTCAACCGCTTCGGTCAATGTGGCGATGAATTGTTTGTAGTCAAAGGGCACCATAATCATATCGAGGCCGGCGTTGATGGCACTCACCACGCAGGTGTAGAAGCTGGGATCAATCTGGCTGACGGCCATCCAATCGGAAACGACAAAGCCTTCGAAGCCCCATTCGTTCTTGAGGACATCGGTGATGAGGTACTTCTGGGCGTGCATCTTGACACCCTGCCAACTGGAGAAGGAAACCATGATGTTGAGCGCACCGGCCTCCATCGCGGCTTTGTAAGGTGGCAAATGAACCGCGCGTAAGGTGGCTTCGTCTATCTCGGCGTTACCTTGGTCGATGCTGTAGCCTTCACCCGGTAACTGCCAGTTGCCATGCAGCCAATCGTAGCGCAAGGATGAACCCCATGCGGTGCCACCATCCGCCACGAAATGTTTAACCGAGGGCAGCACACCGCTGTTGAGTAAGCCTTTGACATAGCCGACTGCTAAGGGTGTAACAATATCGGTGGATTCGCTGTAACCTTCGTAAATGCGTCCCCAGCGAATGTCCTGTGGTATGGATACAGCGGGCGCGAAATTCCAATGCACGTTGGTCGCCAACAATTCTTTAGATGTGACTTCCGCAATCCGCTGGATGAGATCCGCATCACGCGTCGCACCGAGGCCGATGTTGTGCGGGAAGATCACCGAACCGTGAACATTGCTGTGCCCATGAACCGCATCCACACCGTAAATCAGTGGGATACGCAGACGTGTTTCGAGGGCGGCTTCCAGAAAATCCCGCACCATCCGCGCCCATGCCTGGGCTGTGTTGGGTGTGGGGTTGCCACCGCCACCGCTCAGCACCGAGCCGATGAAGTATCGGGTGACATCTGAAGCGCTGATGCTGTTCTTTTCAACCTGAGTCATTTGACCAATTTTTTCGGCCAGTGTCATTTGCTCCAGCAACGTATCTACCTGAGCTTCGGCGGTGGTGTTCGATGGTTGGCTTTTTACGGATAAAGTCATGAATCTGCCTCAATGTTAATGGTGAACCTGCATTCGGGATAAACGCCTGTCTGAAAATTAAAATCAGAATGCCGGACGCGATATATCGCGTCCCTACATCCATGAGGATTAATCCGAAATATCCCTATAAATACGATTGTTTCGTAGGGACGGCATATATGCCGTCCGCCATTTTAACCATTCACATGAATTTTCAGACAGGTTCTAAGCATTTAAACCACATTTTATATCAGGGAAGGTCACAGATCTTCCCTTACTTATCACGAATTTATGGCGTTATTTTTCGACACCGCTGATGACGATGCCCTGCATGAATTGCTTTTGGGCAAGGAAGAACACGATCAACGGAATGAGCATGGTCAAAACCGCACCCGCCATCATCTGGTTGGGCTGCGTACTATAGAGCTGCGTAAAACGCTGCAAAGCCACCGAAAGTGGCTGGGCGGCGGGCGATCCGGCGGTGTAAATCAGCGCGTTCTGGAATTCGCCCCAGATCACCAGAAAGTGGAACAACACGACTGTCACCAAGGCCATACGCGCCTGAGGGACAATAATCCACATGAAGGTTTGGAACGGCCCTGCGCCATCCACCGTCGCTGCTTCATCCATCTCGCGCGGAATGCCAACGAAATACTGGCGCAGCAGGAACACATTATAGGCGTTGGCGAAGAAATGCGGAACGATCAAGGGGAGTAAGGTGCCTGTCCAACCGATTTTCTGGAAGAAGATAAAGGTCGGTATCAACGTAACCTGCGGTGGCAGAATGATGGTCGCCATCAGGATCATAAATAAGATGTTGATGCCCGGAATGCGGAAGCGTGAGAAGCCATAGGCCACCAGCGCCGCCGAGGTAACGGCTCCAAGTGCGCTGATAAGGGTTACCGCTAAGGTATTCGACAAAGCACGCGGGAAGTTCAAATGCTGTTCATCCACCGCTGTCGAGTAAACGTTGGGCTGCGGATCGAAGTTGGTCACCCGTTGCAAGGCTGCCGCGCGTACCGGGAGGTTAATCGGGTCGGCGGTCAAATTGGCGGGATCAACAAAGTCCGTACTGCTGCGCTTGGATTTGAGGAGCGCGAGTTTCTTGGTTTGCCCATCAACCGGCACATAATACAGTGGTAGCGCTTGCCCCTGATATTGGATGGTCTCCTGCGTTTCGGGCAAGAACATGCTGGTATCCGTCAGTTGTTCAGCCGATTTGAAGGATGTCGTCAGCATGTAGGTGAAGGGCGCGACGTAGACGATGGCAATCATAGTCACGAGGGCGACGGTCAAGCCGACGACGATTAAGCGCAGTGCGCCGCGTTGACTGACCGAGATATTACTGGCGGCAAACGTTCGTGTGCTAGAAGTAGTTGCTGCCATGTTGTTAGCTCCTTGTCGCATTGGGTTGGAAAACCCACTTGCCGGATGTAAAGAACACGCCCGCTGTAATTGCCAGCACAATCAGCATCAAAATCCATGCCAGCGACGAGGCGTAGCCCATATTCGAGAAGGCGAAGGCTGTCTTGTACAGATACATGTTGTAAAAGTAAGCCGAGTAGTTGGGGCTGCCGTTACCGTTCGTCAGCACGAAAGCGATGGTGAAGTATTGGAAGGTGCCGATCAAGCCGATGACGAGGTTATACAGAATGACAGGCGTAATCATGGGAATGGTGATCGAACGGAAGCGTCGGACGGCATTCGCGCCATCGACTTTAGCCGCTTCATACAGTTCAGTCGGGACGCTTTGCAAGCCTGCCAAATAAATGACCATCGCGTTGCCCACACCCCATAAGCCGATGAGGGCGAGAGCGGGCAGCACGGTATTTTCTTCGCTTAACCATCCCGGCCCTTGAATATGAAAGGCTTCGAGCAGTTTATTCAGCCAACCGTTATCGCGTCCGAGGATTTGTTGAAAGATGAGGGCGGTGGCGACCGCTGGAACCACGGATGGCATATAGAAAAGGGTTCTAAAAATGCGTTGGAACGGTAATTTGAGGTTGCCGATAACCGCCAGCGTCAGCGCCATGAGCATACTGCTCGGTAGGGCGACGAGGGCGAATAGCAGCGTGACCTTCATGGACTTCCAGAAAAAAATATCCGTCGCGCCGACAACCGTATTACCGACGCGCAGCAGTTCGCTGTAGCCCGGCGATAAAGCAGCCGCAGCGCCATCTGACGAAGCCGTTTTGAATTCGAGGCTGAGGATATGGGAATAATTTTGCCCACCAATCCACTGTGGCCCTTGGGGACTGGTGATGTTGTAGTCCGTAAATGAAAGGTATAACGAGGCCAACATGGGTCCTGCCGTAAACAGCAACAGCCCGATCAGCCACGGCAATATAAATAAAAGTCCCCAAAAAATTTCAATTTGCTTAAGCGAGTAGCGGCTTGTCGTCGGGGTAATTTTTGTACCGCTGAGAGCTGTTGTAGCGGCCATGCTGGAACCTCCAATAAACTTTTTGAAATCGGTGGTCGGTACACCTAAGTATACCGACCATCGCGTGATGTTACATTGCAGTTATGAGGCTGCGGTTGGTGCGGGGGTCGGGGTTGGAGGGAAGTTGCCTTCGAAGATACCCTGTTCGGTCTTATTGAGATCATCCATCGTTTTCTGGATGTCTAGACTCGAATCCGTGCGGATATTACCCCAAACGGCTTGGAATGCATCGTAGGCCTGAGCGTAATTAGGCAGGTAGCCTTCATGGTTGGGCAGGTCGAGGTAAGGAATGGCGGCGTAAACAACCTTCAAATCCATACCGGGGAACTGTTCCTTCATGCCTGTTTCCCACGCGGCGCGGGCCGAAGAACGTGACGGTAAGCAGCCGTAAATCGTGCAGAGTTTGGCGGCGATATCTGAGGAATTCAGCCACTTCAGGACTTCCCAAGCGGCATCCTTATTCTTGCTCTTCGCCAGCAAACCGAAGGTGTCGGCGTGCAGAGGCGCAACGATTTTCTTGCCATCGGTGCCGTTGACGGCGGGTGCGGCGTAGATGCCCCACTTGAATTTGGCACTGCCGACGCAGCACGAATACCAAGTATGGCTGTACCACATGCCGATACGAGCGGATTCAAAAGGTGTCGTCGCATTGGCGAGTGCGCCTTCAGCAGCGCTGTCGGGAATGAAGTGGTTCTTGAAGATACCGTCCTGATACCACTGCATGGCGGTCACGAAAGCAGGTTGGTTGAAGTCGGCGGTCTTGCCATCAGGAGCCAAACCGGAGTCGGTGGCACCGAATTGCATGGCGACGTGGCGCATGCTGTTCCAGAAATCAGCATAACCGTAGTTCTGGATCTTGGTGGCATCAAAGCCATCTTCGTCCGAATACTTGCCGCTGGCGTCCGAGGTGATGGACTCGGCTACTTTAGCCACTTCGTCCCAGTCCCAAACAACCGATTTGCCATCTTTGTCGATGTAAGGCGCACCAAATTCCTTGGGCGGCAGAGGAATTTCAGCAGCGGTGAACATGTCTTCGTTCACATATATGAACGACGGATAAATGCCCAAGGCTACCGAGAGGTTACGGCCATCATAAGCTTGGAACAGCTTGAGGGTGGCAGGATCGTAATCATCAAGGTTCAGAGCGGCCTTATCTTTTTCAATATAGGGTGTCAGGTCTTCCCACAGGCTGATCGAGTCGTACAGACCACGAATGCCGACGGGGCCGATGAGATCAGGGGGATTGTCGCCAGCCGCCTGAGTCAGCAGCACATCGCGGGCGGTGGTGTTGGCGTTGATGTCGAACGTAATTTTGACGTCGCTGTGCGCATCATTCCACAACTTGGCGACAGCATCCTGTGGGTCTTTTTGATTAGGACGGTCACCGCCGCCCAAACCGACGAAAATGCGGATTTGGATGGGATCTTGAGCGTGAACAACACCCACTGTGAGCAGAACGAGCATCGTTAACAAAACAAACTTTGTCAATCTAGACTTAGACATTTTTTATCCTTCTACGACTAAAGTGTAACTTTTAGACCGTGTTTGAAGGCGCTTTCAAAGCCCCTTCAGAGCGAGTGCTCAATTGAATGCCTACATAAAACTCCTTATTAAAAACTCTGCTGACGATTCATCGAATGGTTTGTTTGAAAGCGCTCTCAAAGGTATGACAGTTTGAGAGGGGAATAGGCTTTATCCTCATTGCGTTTCCTTTCACAAGCGCGGTTTAGTAGAACGAACCGCACTGCTGCTGGTACGAACAACCAATTCGGTTGGAAGTATGATATGTCGAGGGGGTTGAGTCCCCGTTTGCATAATATCGATGAGTGTTTCGACGGCTAAACTGCCAATTTCATGTACAGATTGGCGCACCGTGCTAATCGGTGGTGTGGCATTCTCGGATAAGGGCAGACCATCAAACGAAACAAGGGCGATGTCTTGTGGTACTGATAAGCGTGCTTCGTGAATTGCCCGCAAGGCCCCGACCGCCATCATATCCGAGGTGGCGAAGACTGCGTCAGGACGCTGCGGCAGTAGTTGACGCATCGCCAAATAACCACTGCGTTCGGTGAAGTCACCTTCGGTAATCAGTGCCTGTTCAATAGGCAAACCACAGTCCCGCAGCGCTTGCACATAACCGGCTGTCCGGTCTTCGGCGGCGGTGTTGAGGGTGGTGCTGATCAAGCCGATGCGTTGATAACCTTGCCCCAACAAATGATTAACTGCGTTGTATGCTCCCTGCACATTTTCGGCATCCACAAAGCTCACTTTGTCGCTCAGCGATGCGGGTCGTCCGATCAGCACAAAGGGCACATCATTCGCCAGTAAATCATTGGTCAAGGTTGTTTCGCGGCGGTCAGCCGTAATAATCAACCCATCAATGGTGCTTGAACCGAGGATGCGGCGAAAGTGTTTTTGTTCTTCTTCCTCAGTCGTGAACAAGAAGAGCGCCAACGTATATTCGTGTGTGTTACAGGCTTCCGAGATGCCGGGAATGAGAGCCGACAGATACGCGTCCGCAAAGATGAACTGGACGACGCTTGGAATGAACAGTCCGATGATATTAGATTGGCTCGAAGCCAATGAGCGCGCAACCGCGTTCGGCTGAAAGCCTGTTTCTTGTATAACACGTTCCACACGTTCTCTGACTTCGGGGCGGATATGCGGATAGCCGTTGATCACCCGCGAAACGGTGGCTCGTGATACGTCTGCTAATTTTCCAATATCTTCTAAAGTTAATTTTGGCATCTTAAAAACTCTTTTGAGAGCGCTCTCAAAGAAAAGAATAATTCAGCTCAAGGTATTTGTCAAGAAACTGGTGGCGATGATTACCACGGCGATGGTCAGCAAACCAATTAGTTGCAGTGGCTTTTGATTGCGGATTATAGTCTGCTCTATAAACGACAATAAGGAGGCTCAAGTGACCTTAATCAGCGTACAAGATTATGTCGATTTACCGGCAGTAGCAGCAGATGCCACCTATGCCTATGGTGATGATCCTAATCAAGTGGTTGATCTATATCTGCCGCAGGGTGCGGGCTTGCATCCGGTGATTGTGCTGGTTCACGGTGGCTGCTGGGGCGAAAAGTACAGCGCCAAGCCACTCGGTGGTATTGCCCGTGACCTGACCGAAGCCGGATTTGCCGTATGGAATATCGAGTACCGGCGTAACGGCAACGGCGGCGGTTATCCGCAGACTCTATTGGATGTGGGGCAAGCGGCTGATTTACTGCGGACGGTCGTGGCTGAACATTCGCTGGATTTGTCGCGTGTGGTGACGATGGGACATTCCGCAGGTGGACAACTGGCTTTGTGGTTAGCTGCACGGAGTCGTTTACCAGCAACCAGTCCGCTTTATAACCCGAATCCGCTGGCTGTGCGCGGTGTCGTGTGCTTAGCAGGTGTCATTGATCTGGTGGATGCGGCGGCAAAGGGGCATTGCGGTGATGGTCTGACTTCCTTTATGGGTGGTACGCCAGAACAAGTGCCTGACCATTATCAATCGGCTTCGCCAAAAGAATTGGTGCCACTGGGTGTGCGCCAGATTCACATTATCGGTGAACTGGACGAATTGTTAAGCAACGTCCGATCCTATATCGAGGCTGCCCAAACCGCAGGTGATGATGCTCAGTTGATGATCATTCCGCAAGCTGACCACTTCGAGTTGGTGGTGGCAACCACAGCCGCATGGACTACCGTGCGTGAAGCGGCCATTACCTTGGCAGGGCCACAATAGAAAGTGGTGAGCAGCGGATGCTGAATGTTGAGTTAAATACAAAGTCTGGTCCGTAGGTTAAAAAACACAGTTCAAGACAAGGGCTGTGTTTTTAGTTGGACATGACCTGATAAACAGGCGATAACAGGTAACACACCATAGAAACATTACGGTTTTTTACCTGCATTGCAGGTGGAGCAGGTAAAAAAGGGGTATTTTTAGGCCATTTATGAAGATAACGTTTGGAAGGTGAAACCAAACTCAAACGATCAAAATCAGGAAAGTGTGATAGAATTTTTGTTCTTAGAGTGATCAGAGAATGCCTTTTGCAAAAGAAAGGGCATTAGAGGACTATTTTCGACATAATATTGCAAGGATATTCAACCGTTTGTCTTGCAATTTTTAGGCAAATTAAACGAACGTTTCTTTTGCAATGCTTTTCAGTAGGGTAGTCAGATTTCGAGTATCAATTTCAGGCAATCAAACATGAAGTTAAAACGGTTGAATTGAAGATAACACATTGTGGTCGTAGTCCAATCGTATAAGAGCGGCGGCTCATCCAGTGCGATAATCATCTGAAAGGAAGGTGATTATGCGTCGTTTGTCTCTTATTTTCGTCATAAGTTTTTTGCTGATAATTCCTGCCTATGCTCAGGATGGTTATTCGCTACCGGCTGATTTGGCAAGCATCACACCTGACAATGCCGCGCAGCTAACTCAACTGGCTTCTGTCGGCGGGGCGTTACCCGATGGACTCGCCTGGTCGCCAGACGGGGTGCATCTGGCAGTAGGCACATCAGAAAATGTGCGGGTGTATGACGTGGAACATACAGACCAACCCCCTACTTCTATTTCAGGCAGTGGAAAAGTGGCTTTTGACGGCGAAAAGCTGGTTAACGACGGGCAGCTTTGGGACATTTCGACGGGTCATTCATTAGGTAGTGTACCAGCCGCAGCACCCGAACCTCACTATAGCCCCAGTGGTGATATTGAGGTGCTTTTAAAAGAAAGCAGCCTACACCTAAAACACAAAGACGGCAGCATCAGAAAGATCGCTATCGACGATGGCTATCCATATCGGGATATTGTGTTCAGCCCTGACGAACAGTATGCCGCGCTCATCCTGGAACATACGTCAGAATGGGGTACGACTTTACCGATTGTTCAGTTATGGAACATCAAAACGGGCAAATTCATTAGCAACTTACCGCAAATGCTTGAATATATCGATATGGTTGCTTTTCACGCGGATGGCGCCATTCTGGTCACTGCCACAGAGTCCGACGCGCCTTATGGCCTATCTGAGGATTTAAAACTCTGGGACGGGCGGACGGGTCTACGCATAGAACTGGCCCACTACGGTCATTTACCAGTACGTTTCAGCCCGGATGGTCGGCTGCTGGCTTTCATGACAAGTGATGGTATCAGCCTGTGGACGGATCATGAACTCGGCCAGCTCCTATTTGTTCCCTATACCGATAGCGAGGCGTTCCCGCTGGTTTTTAGCCCTGACAGCCGCACACTGGCGACTTCAGGTAATAAACAAATCCTGCTCTGGGATGTTTCAGGTTCACAAGTACCTGCTGCACCGGCAAAAACACTCAAAACGGAATTTGGTATTTCTAACCTGCTTTTTAGTCCGGATGGTTCGCTGCTGGTTTCTACCGAAAGTGGCAAAGTCGCCGAAATCTGGGATATGAAAACCGGCACACGGCGAGCGCGCCTACAAACTATGAACTACATTTATACAGTCACTTTCAGTCCTGATGGATCACTGCTGCGCAGCGACGAATTCGGCGGCAGCAGCCTCAGCTTAATCTGGGATACGACTACCGGCGAAAAACGTCTTATGCTGCCCCGTTCGGCGCTCCTGAATGACGATTGGTCAAAGGCAGCCTATTGGGATGTGGATGGCGCTGTTCGTGTGGGCGATACCGCTAGCAGCAACATAACCGAACTGTATCAAATTGACCCTTATCTGGGACGCACCGGCGTGCTTAATTCAGCAACCGGACGCGGCTTTTTCATCGGTAATGACATACGCGGTTATGATCTGAAGAACGGCGATTTATTTTTCCAGCAGTCCATCAATACGGGCTATCCTTGGATAGAGTTCAATGCCAATGGCTCATATTTTTTGACGGGCAGAGGCCCTATCGGTCATGGAGGAGGCGAACCGGCAGTTATCGACCTTTGGGATAGTGCGAATCCTGATAAGGCCATCAATACCATCAAAATCCCTGACGGCGGTGACAACCGGTATATGAGCCTTAGCCCGGATGGTCAATTCCTTTCACAGTTAAATACGGTGTGTGGCGACGGTGGCGGGGGCAATTTCCAATTGTGGGATGCCCAAACAGGAAAACCTATTTTCGGTATGCAACCCGGTGGGGAATGCGGGCCGTATGACGATATTTTTACGCCAGACGGAAAATACCTGATGGTTGCATGGGATGATGTCATTGTCGTTACGGATATGAAGGCGGCCGTCAGTGATCCACAAACAGAAATGGGCCTACTGACTGCAAGTACTGTGGATACATCCCTCCTTTACCGGAACCATATCGAGCAAATCGCATTGAGTCCTGACGGGACGATGCTGGCTGTGAGTATTTCCGGCTTTAATCCAGATCCCGCCGTAACGACTCCCGATCCCTGGATCGATATTGTTAAATTATCAGAGGTGCTGAACCCCGGTAATTACACATCCATGCCGACTGATACCACCGTTCGCATTTCCAACGCCACACGAGTCACTTTCAGCCCGAACAATGCTTTCGTGCTGACCGAAAATGGTCTGTATGATGCGAAGACCGGCAATTTGCTATCGGCTATTTCCTCAAAAACGTCGGCATTCAGCCCGGACTCCAAAATCGTCATCACAGCAGAGAACGACAGCGTTCAAGTATGGGATATAGCGGCACTGATCAAGGGCAAGAAAATGCCGCTGACAACCATCGCTATGCAGAACATTCAGGAATTGGCCTTCAATCCTGAAGGAACCTGGCTTTATATCCGATATTTGGGAAATGTCCAATTGTGGGGAATCCCTCCTATTTCCTAGTGCATCTTAAGCACTTTAGTCGTGATAACCCCGCTTTACCGGTGTAACTGACTAAGACGGCGCTTTTCGTCAGCCATTTTAGAAAAATACTAAAAAGTATAGCCCAGAGCAGAGTGCTGCTATAGCTCGGTTGCAAGGTGAACTAATTCAACAATTTTGTCCAGCGCTTCCGCTTGTGCCAAAGATTGAACGATCCATCTTGAATTTTTCGACCTATCCAGATGGTAGGTCGTGTTCTGGGGCGGGCGCAGCCCCTGTTGTTTAATAATTGCTGGCGTGAGCCGAATGTCGATTTCGCCCTCGTTTTGGAAGTGGGCGATTTCTTTGTCTTTGTGGAATACACAAAGCAAACCCGTATCTTTCCACAAAGCAACTTTCACATCTGGCAATGCTTCTAATCGCTTTACGAGCTCATCACGCAAGGTAGACATTTATAAAATCCTTATTGAAAAGATAAATGGAACGCCGATAATCGCTGGTTTTTCGTTCTATCCATGTTCTAATTTTAAGTATCTATCCCCCGTTTGTCACGACTGATTTGAATTCTAGTCCACACGACCTATTAACAGCAGACACTTCTTCGTAATCAGGTTTATTTTCGGTTAACCCGACAAATGGTTCTCTAACCAACCACAAACCATCGTCCTTGCCCCACTCCCTCAAAAGGGTTAGTGCCAACCTCGCGAAAGAGTTACCAAATGGTCTTCCAAATGGTAACCCATTCGCCTTCCACATCGGATAGACTGTAATCGGGCTTCGCGTAGGGACGCATCCGCGCAGCGTGCCATCGCACCTTAACAGCCGCATCCGCGCACAATCAGCACAAAATCGTTCTGTGCATTTGCCGCTTGTGCCGCATTTTCCGCAGATTGCGCATTAAGAGTCGCCTTCAAGGCTTGTCCGGTATAAAGATGTCGCGGTTTGCCTTGCCGGGGGCTGAAGGTGATTTACTAATTGGAATGGTATTTAGCCAACGGATGAGGCAGGCCTCATCCCTACACTAATTCACTTGGTCGAAGGCAAAATTAGCGACCATTGATTACCACTTTAATATGTAAAAGACCATAAGCCGCCCAGCTAATTGTCAGACAAGCACACTAAAGGTGCTTCAATAACAAGTATTTCTGTGTTAATAAGCGCGGGCGGGATAATGGTGATTTACTAATTGGAATGGTATTTAGCCAACGGATGAGGCAGGCCTCATCCCTACACTAATTCACTTGGTCGAAGGCAAAATTATCGACCATTGATTACCATTTTAATATGTAAAAGACCATAATCCCCGCCCCTACAAAGCAGTATTTCGGGGTCAGGCGAACATGAATCTTATAGGCGTTCGAGTAAAACAAATACCGGACAAGCCTTTCAGGCGGCTTTATTCAGCTTGCCGCAGAGTTTATCCTGTGGCAAATCTGGCAACAAAACCCGTTTTGCCATTGCTGTTTTTGCGGTATTGGTGTCGTTTCAAAAGTTTAAAGTCTATTGCTCCACATCGGATAGGATGAACGTAGCCGCCGCTTTATCAGCATCGGTCGCCGGTACTTTGACGTTGAGCAAGTTGTTTTGATGGTAGAGGTACGCCCCCGCTTGACTGACCGACTCGAAGGATAGGCCATCCGCGCTGGCGAGACCCGCTTTCTGCCACCAACTGGCAATCGAACGATAGTCGTCACTGTCTTCATACTGGCTCAGCCAAACTGTGCCGTTGCGATTTAGTAAATACCAGTTGGGATGGTTCTTGGACTCAATCGACACGGCCTTCGGATCAGCCAGACCTTCACGGATCACAAATTCGAAGTCTTCAGCAGGTTCAACCAGCTTGCTGAGTTTCCCGCGTTGACCGAGAACATTGATGAACAGGGTGGGCGCATCAAAGCTGGCGAAACGGACACCGGGGACGGGCGCACGCTGCGGCAGTGGATCTTTACCCGTGTCACCGGATGGATTAGGAATGTCCATCGTGGTTGAAACCGGCGTGCCGAAATTGGGTGTACCGTCGGTGTTCCATGTGAACTTTTGGACGCGAGTCGTACGCTTGCCGACGCAGCCATCACCGGGGTTATCATTGGCATGGTAAACGATCCAATCTTCCTTGCCATCCGGCGACTTGAAGAAGCCGTTATGACCGGGGCCATAAACTTTGTTATCGTCCGAGCGTTGGAAAACCGGTTCAGGATTTTTATCCCACGATTTGGCATCCAGCACATCGCCGCCGTTATAGGTCAGCATACCCAGTTTGTAATCATCCGTCGCGCAAAAACTGGCCGA
>JACDGI010000716.1 GCA_013821665.1 Anaerolineae bacterium | reverse complement strand
GGTTCGCACCGCGTAAAATGAGGCTGCGTCCTTGATCGTCTTTAAACCAGATGCCATCGGTATGCATAATCGCTCCTTAATAAGTATGAGGCCGCGATTATGACACAAATTAGGCGTGATTGTCAGGCGAACTCGGTTTTACTTGAGGCGTGGTGCGCTCAGGCGTTTGGCGGCGAGTTCGGCTTCCAGTTCTGTACGACGTTGGGCGCTGGCGAGGCGAGCAGCAGCCATCGTTTCTTGCCAACCGGCTTTGAGGTTCGCGACCAGTTGTTCACCGGATGTGGGCGCGAAAAGCGTCACCACCAATACACCAACACCCGCGCCTAGACCCAAACCCAGCATCAAACTCAAAATTTTCCGCATGGCTGTCTCCTTCTTTAATTCACCTATTATAGCGGTTTATATGCTGGATGTCAGTTTGCGGTGTATGTGTAAATCCGCTATCTTTCTAAGTGTGAGATGAGATTCACATGTGCTGGTTGATCCCATGCAGTGAGGTTAATGATGCAAGTAACGCCTCCGCCCGAACCGCAAATCGAACAATGGAACTGGTCGCCGTGGGTACGCCAATTTGTGACGGTTGCTCTGGTAGTCGCATGTGTGTACGCGCTGACGCTTTTAGGGCCGATTCTGAGTATCCTAATTATCACCTTTTTGCTGTCGTTTTTGATATTTGTACCATCACGCTTGATTGCCAAATATACGCGGCTCAACTATACCGGATCGGTGTTGGTCGTCTTTCTAATTATTTTGCTGCTGATTTTCCTGCTGGTGCTGGTGATTGCGCCGAACGTGGCACAGGTATCGCGCACGGTAGGGACAGGGCTTTCCAATGAATTGAAAACATTTGAGCAGTCTGTCCGCGATTGGGACCCGACAACCAGCGCCTACAATTATTCAGTACTAGGCCTATTTCAGATCGATATTACGCCGATTGCCAGCCAAATCCGCGAGGCGCTGCTGGCGACCGATCCACAAGCGGCGGCTGGTATCGCCCAACAAGCGATCATAAACAACATCCCATCGTTGGATGTCGGGCAAATCGTCAGTACCGCCACGCAGGTGATTACCTCGTTGATCGGTACGTTCACCACTTTCTTCTCAACCTTGTTTCTCGGCTTATTTTTGTCACTGCTGATTTTATTAGAGCTACCTGCTTATCAGAATAGTATTCTGAGCAGCGGTTCAGCGCCGTTCCAGCGAGATATTCGTTTGATCGGTGTGAAAACTATGAACGTGTGGCAGGGGTTTTTCAGAGGACAACTACTGCTGGCAATCATTATTGGTGTCATCACCTTTTTGCAATTGATACTTATGGGCGTATCGGGCGCGTTGGCGATTTCGATTATCGTGGCGGTCATCTCGCTAATACCAACCATCGGCGGCATTATCGCGCTGGTGCCGCTGGGGCTGGTGCCATTGCTGCAAGGCTCATCGGTGTTTACACAGATGGCCCACGGTACATTTGCGCTGCTGGTGGTGGGCGTGAACCTTGTCATCTCCCAATTTATCTGGAACGTGGTCGCGCCGAAGATTATGGGCGATGCAGTGTCACTGCCTTTGCCCGTGATCATTATCGGCATTATCGTCGGCACAGCTTTAGGTGGGGCATTAGGCGCGTTCTTGATCGTGCCAATTTTGGGTACAGCGCGTGTGATCGTGATTTACCTGATGGCGAAGGTTCGGCAGCGAGATCCGTTCCCCGGTGAAGAGATGCCACAGTTCGAGTCTCTATCCAAATTGTAGCAGCATAATTCGAGCCTACGAACTGCCGTGCAAAAAATATGCTACACGTCTGTCTAATTTCCGCTAGAATAGACACCTCTTAATGTTGTCTAGTGATCCACCATAGGAAATTTCTATGAAATTGTTTATCAGTTATGCACCCAATGACCGCGCCCATATTGAAGAATTGGCGCAATTGCTGAACGAAGCCGGACATGAGGCGTGGATTGACCACACCCTCACGGAAGGCCAGCGCTGGGAAAAAGAATTACGGGAACAGGTCGAAGGGTGTGATGCCTTTGTCTATGGACTAAGCCGCGAAGCCGTAAAGTCCGAATGGAGCAAACGCGAGTTCCGCATCGCCAAAAAAGCCAAGATGTTCGTTTTCCCCGTGATTATTAATCCCAACGCCAAGTCTGATATTCCGTCAGATCTAAAGCCCTATCTGCTGACCGATTGCAGCGATGGTGTGAATGCGGATTCGGTAGCGAACTTGCTGGCCGAATTGGCAAAGATTGCCGAGAAGGTCGCGGCTAAAGGCGAGCGAAAATCTTCTTATGCCGCTGAGACTGTGGAAGAGGAAGATGAAGACGGATTTGATGAAGACACCGTGCAGCAGGTCGAATTTAAAGATGATATGCCACCAGAACTTCAAGCCCTTGCGACACAGGCCAATGATCTACTCGTCGCAGGCAAATGGGAGAAGGCTATCGCCAAGTTGAGCGAACTCGTCAAGCAAGTGCCTGAGAACGCCATGATTTATGCCGCGCGTGGTGATGCTTACTCAGCACTCGGAAAAGGTGATGAAGCACTGGCGGATTATAACGCGGTCATCCGGCTCGAACCGGAAAATGGCAAGGCCTTTAACATCCGTGCCAATTTGTACCGTGATTTGGAAAAGCAGGATGAAGCGCTGGCCGACTTCACCGAGTCGATCCGGCTTGACCCCGAACATGCTTTCCCGCGCATCAGCCGCGGCATGTTATATTACCAGCAGGGGAAAATCGAAGAGGCGCTGAGCGACTTTGAGATGTATTCAAAGTTGGCACCTGAAGATTATCTAGGACATAACAACCGCGCTTTTGTGATGTTCCAACAAGAACGTTACGAAGAAGCTGAAGCCGCGTGGCATCTGGCGACCGAGTTTGAAGACGTGGATGATTATGTGTTTGCGGGACATGCTGTGGCCTTGGAGCAGCTCAAACGTCCGGCAGAAGCGGTGGAAGAGTACAAAAAAGCCGTTCAAATGAATCGTCGTTGGAAGAATAAGCTGGATACGGTCGGCGCGGAATATTCGTGGACGGAACCGATGCTGGTACTGGCGACCCATATTATCGGGCGCTTGCGAGCTTCGCGGTAAGGTTGGCGAAACGGGACGATCTGGCTGCGAGGTCGTCCCTACCGTTTATACGGAATGTATCACGATGCTTTCTCGATGCCACTCTTCGGTAGTGGAATATCATGTTTGTGAGCAAGTGATACCGTGAGCCAGCCAAGCTTTGCATCTTCAATCATTTCAAGCGCTTTTTCGACGGTCTCTCCATCACTTATACACCCCTTCAATTCAGGTATTTCAACGTACCAACCTTTTCCATCTTCTTCTGGCATGGGTGTCAGCAAAATTGAATACGGAAGGGACATGTAATATTCAAGTACCTTAGGGTCAACCTCGACTGCTGGTTCTCTCTTGGGAGCTTTTTTCTTAGTCACGGTTTTCCTCCTCCCGTATTTGGTCGATTATTTCGATAACGAGTTTCACATATCGTGATTTTATAGGTCGTGCGAAAGGGATCGATAAAGAGTCCTCGCGCCCCTTGATATTATAGCTGAAAATGTGATGGCTACCATCAGACCTGTCAAGCCATGCTCCATAGTCTTTTAACACTTGCTCTAACTCGCTCATTGAAACATCTCTAGGATTTTGGCGGATTTTCTGTAATCTTTTTTCGCGTTTACTCACTCAATAACCTCTTGTTTGCGGATAATTTATTGATTATGAGTATAACAAGTGTTGTACCAACCGTCCTTATAAATTAAGTGGGGCGCATGACACGCCCCTACAAGCATTACGATTTCTGCGTAATCGTGCCGGAACCGTTGCGCCGTTGGGTGACGGTTGGGCTGCCAATATAGGTGATGTCGCCGCTGCCGTTACTGGTGGCAACCAGCGTATCGCTGACCTTTACCAGAATGTCGCCTGAGCCGTTAGTATTGGCGACGGCTGTTTTGCTAACCAAGTTTTCCCCGTTAAAACTCCCCGAACCGGAGAGATTAATCTTCTGATCGCTTGTTTGCCCACCGACTTGCAGTGTGCCGTTTCCGCTGAGGTCGGCGTTGAGAGATTGGCTGTTGATGGTCGGGATAGCCGCGCTGCCAGAGCCATTGATATTGATCGAGACCTGATCACTCTTGAGAC
>JACDGI010000715.1 GCA_013821665.1 Anaerolineae bacterium | reverse complement strand
CACTTGAATATCGTACTGGACTTCAGCAGCAATCGACTCACTGCACACCCAATCCAGCACGTTTTCGTATGGGCAATTTAGAATATTAGAAAGTGCGCGGGGAGTAAAACGCAGTTCGAGATATTTAACGTTATCCATCGCCGCGTCCGCAATAACTTCGCGCGTCATACGTCGAATAACGGCTTCCGACAAAAAGAACTGCCGGATGGTCATAAATTTAGCGAGGAAGTGCTGCGAATTATGGGCTTCGCTGGGCATCATCTGCACAAAAGGACGCACGAGTTCAATATCATACTCAGGCATCTCAATCCCATACTCTTGCGCCACGTCCACCAACGTTGAAAGCCGAATTGAGCCTTCCAGATGGCGGTGCAGTTCGATTTTGGGCAATTGCTGCATCGTGCGCCGGAGATGATCGTCTGCCAAATTACGTCCCCCAAATGGTAACCCGAAATAACCCCTTATCGCCTATATTAGCACTAGCTGCGTTCAGCCAACAACCAGCTCCAGTAACGCCACGCGATCATCAGGCTTATGGTCAGTGCAAATGCAGGCAACCCGATATAAAAAATGACGGCCAGAGCATCATCCGCTGCTGGAGTGTGGGATTGAACGACATTGAATAATCGGAACAGTAAACTCGCAATCAGTAATACGGCGGCCACGAAAAACCCCCGATAGTATCGGGGTGCGCGTGTCACCTGCCCCAATCGCCTACTAAGCAACCCTAATATCACCAGTGCGACGGCAATCGAAAACATCCCCACTAGAGCAAACAAGCCGCCTACTAGCACCTTACCCCCATCTAGCGGTTCTGTGTCATCCGGTAATATAAAAAGACTGACATGACCAACAGTGAGCAACCGGCTAACCCCATTAGAACATCACCCGCTAAATCACCCGCAAGGTGTCCAATGCTGGCGTAACGCATAACAGACGCACCAAACAACAAAATTGGCACAGCAAACCATTCAAAAAAAGTTCGCTCGGCAGCTTGCCGTTGGTAAAAGCGAGCAATCAGCAGCAGGAATACCAATACAAAGGCGAGAGGAAACCATAGGTACAGCGTAAGAAACTGGCTGACGGATACTGCTGCCACCCCAAACCCTGCCTTTGTTCAGCGCATACTGCGGATAACATGGTAAATGGCTTTCACACGGAACAGCCGATCATCACAGGCGCGTACAAAGGTATTGACCATATCGCGCATCTGCCGATCTTCAGCCAAACGATAAATCGCACGTCCGGCGACCATTTGTCCGATCAGCACATCTGCTTCTACAAGCTCAGCCAACTCATCACTAATCGCCAATATATCACGTCCCGTATAACGGGCAATGTTTTCGGCGGTATCTGCTGTGTGCGGATTGTCATGGAAAAAACGAATGAGATCCCATTTGACAAAGGTATTCACCTTGTCATGCAGGAACTCGATCATTTTCGGATCAAGATCATCTCCCAAACGTGGCGCAACATCTATCCGAGTCATCCTAAAACCCCATCAAACAAATCCACTGTGGAACGATAGTGAAATGCAGACAGAAAATTGATGTGGGCAATACGCACTGCCCACATCAACCTAATTTTACTTGACTTTCGCTTGATCTTCCTTAAGATGGCAATTCTTGTATTTCTTGCCACTGCCGCACCAGCAAGGATCATTGCGGCCAAGTTTAATCTGGGCGCGAACCGGTTCTTGACGTGAGTCAGACGCACCGGATGCCCCGGCATTGGTCGTCATCTGCTGCATATTGATCAAGGGCTTATTCATATTTAGCTGTATCGGCTGCGGACGACGCATGAGTTGAGGACGTGGCGCAACCTGTACCGTCAGCAGTTGGTAGGCGGCTTGCGTCTTGATTTCGTCCATCATACCCTGCCACATGCTGTACGACTGGCGTTTGTATTCGACCAATGGATCACGCTGAGCCACCGACATCAAGCCGATACCTTCACGCAGCACATCGAGATCGGTCAAATGACGCTGCCAATGTTGGTCAACTGCGCGTAGCATAGCCCACTTTTCGACTTTGGGCATCATTTCGCCGCCCAATTCGGTTTCTTTGCGGTCATAGGCTTCGTTGATAGCCGAGAGCAGCATTTCTTCGATTTCTTCGACTTCTTTGCCAGCCATCGTATCCGGGTTGATGTGTTCGGGAACAGGGAAAATAGCGAGGGCACGGCGATACAGCCCTTCCAAGTCCCATTCATCCGGCGACACATTATCAGGCGTGTATTCATCGACTAAAGCAATGACGGCGTTTTCAAGGATTTTGGTATAGTCCTCACGCATGTCATCACGCATCAAGACATCACGGCGCTGGGCATAAATAACCTCACGCTGCTTGTTGACGACATCATCGTATTCCAACACGCGCTTCCGCATGTCGAAGTTGTAGCCTTCCACGCGTACCTGCGCCTGACCAATCGAGTTGCTGATCATGCGGTGTTCAATGGCTTCGTCTTCAGGCATGTTGGCCCAATTCATAAAGCCCTTCACACGATCACCACCGAAGCGCTTCATCAGGTCATCTTCGAGGCTCAGATAGAAACGCGACTCACCGGGATCACCCTGACGACCGCAGCGACCACGTAGCTGGTTATCAATACGTCGCGCCTCATGGCGTTCGGTACCGAGAACGAACAACCCACCCTGCGCCAACACTTTTTGACGCTCATCCTCACATTGGATTTTGGCCTCGTTATAGGCCGTCTGCCACTGTTCAGGAGTCATCGTCGCAAAATCAACACCCGCCTTACGGAGTTTCTCACGGGCAGTGCCTTCAGGATTACCGCCGAGCAAAATATCGACACCACGACCGGCCATGTTAGTGGCGATGGTCACAGCCGCAAAGCGTCCGGCTTGAGCGATAATACCGGCTTCACGCTCGTGCTGCTTGGCATTCAGGACTTCATGCTTCACACCCGCGCGTTCAAGCGCCTTACTCAAGCGTTCCGACGTTTCAATAGCAACCGTACCGACCAGCACAGGTTGACCGACTTGGTTACGCGTTTTGATTTCATCCACAACCGATTTGAACTTGACCTGCTCATTCATATAGATCAGGTCTTCAAAGTCCTTACGGATGATCGGCATATTAGTGGGGATAGCCACCACTTCGAGGTTATAAATCTTCTCGAATTCTTCGGCTTCGGTCAGCGCTGTACCGGTCATACCCGCCAACTTCTTGTACATACGGAAGAAGTTCTGGAAGGTAATGGTCGCCAGCGTCAAATTTTCGCGCCGGACTTTAACGCCTTCTTTGGCTTCGATAGCTTGATGCAGACCTTCAGAGAAACGGCGACCGTGCATTAGACGACCCGTGAATTCATCAACGATGATGATTTCCATGCCGTCGCGCCCCTGCTGCACCACATATTCCTTATCGCGGTGATAAAGAGTCATAGCACGCAGTGAGTTATCCAAATAAGGGATCATTTCCGAGTGGTCGGGATGATATAGATGCTCGATGCCCAAACGCTTCTCGATCTTCTCGACACCTGAATCGGTCAGATAGACGATCCGGTCTTTAATGTCCAGAACATAATCGCCATCGGGTTCTTTGTCTTCCATACTGTCGTCACTGCTGGGCTTGAGGATCTTAACCAGTTGGGCGAATTGTTTGTAATAATCTGAGGGTTCATCCGAAGGGCCGGAGATAATCAGCGGAGTACGGGCTTCATCGATGAGGATATTATCGACTTCATCGACGATGGCATAATAAAGCTCCTGCCGCTGTACCATCTGGTCGAGTTCGACCACCATGTTATCACGCAGGTAATCGAAGCCATATTCGTTATTGGTACCGTAGGTAATATCGGCATCGTAACAGGCACGCCGTGTCGCCGGACGTAAATTCTGGACGCGCGGATCTGATGATTGATAAGTCGGGTCGTAAATAAATGAACCTGCGTCGGGGTCAGGGCTGTCGCCTTTGCTCTGAATGACTGCCACGCTCATACCGAGTGCGTGGTAAATCGCCCCCATCTGCTGCACACCGAACTTGCTCAGGTAATCGTTAGGCGTAACCAGATGCACGCCGCGTCCGGTCAAAGCGTTCAGATACAACGGCAAACTGGCGACCAGCGTTTTACCTTCACCGGTTTTCATTTCAGCGATACGGCCTTGATGCAGCACCATAC
>JACDGI010000714.1 GCA_013821665.1 Anaerolineae bacterium | reverse complement strand
GTATAGGCCCACGCAAAGTTTGGATATTTTGAAATCGCGTCATTGAAGCATTCAAGCGCTTTGTCGAAGTCGTTTGAACGTAGATATTTATTCCCCGTATTAAATCGCCGAAGTGCGACCGGATGGGAAAATAAATCATAGTTTTTTGCGATTAGTAAGGACATTAGAACAAGAAAAATGAGAATAGGTGCTATTGATAGGAAAGCATCATGTATTGTTAAGCCTACAATGAACCAGCAAATCAATATCCCATAGATAATCCCATTTCGAAGGTTTAGGTGAGTTGTCCACAAATTATTTGACCTCTTTCTCTTCAAATCTTCTCATTCGCGAACTAATCTCTGCTATTCAGCGTATCAATAATCCGCTTCATATATGCCGTAAATACCCTCGCACATCGATATTCTTTTTGAAGATCATCCACATCCAGAAATCGAGGAGTGATTTCGGCTAACGACCTCCAAATCTCAAGTGCCTCATCCATCTTTTGCATTGCAGCCAAACTCACGGCTTTCCCAACCTGAGAGAATTTAGCCTTCGGGTCAATTTTCAAGGCACGATTGAAATCGGCGAGTGCCTCGTCGGGTTGTTGCAACAGGATATAAGTGTGTCCTCGGCTGGTATGGGCGCTGGTTAGGGCAGGTTGCAAACGGATGGCTTCGTTGCAATCATCTAGTGCGAGGTTTAATTTGCCAATGCGTGAATACTCAAAACCACGACATTGGCAAGCGAGTGCGCACGTCCGATCTGCCAGAAGTGCATTACTATATTCGAGAATCGCTCTTTGGGAGTCTCCTTCGGCACCGTAAATCATGCCGATTCCAATATACGCAATTGGGTTTCGGGAATGAATACCGATGCTTTTCTTGAAGCATTTCGATGCTTGTACGTAGTCATCCTTACCCATCCGCATCAAGCCTAATTGGCAGTATGCCATCCAATGTCGGGGTGCCAGTTCAATCGTATTTTCCAACGCCTTGATTGCTTGGTCGATATTATTCTTGCAGGAATAGCTCAGGCCGAGGCCAAAATAGGCGAGGGCAAAATCAGGACTTTTATGGATTGTTGTTTTATACGCGGCGATGGCATCGTCATAACGCTTTTGAGTGTAGAAGATATTGCCCCGCAGCCAATGCGCGAAAACGTAGTCGGGACTTAAGCGTGTAGCCTCATTCGCGTCGGCTAATGCCTCATTAATGTTGCTGAGTTCATGTTGAGCGATTCCTCTTGCCGCATACGGATGGGCGAAGGTCGGATTTTTCTTAATGACCAAGTTGGCGTCCTCGATAGCCGCAGTGGGCTGTCCGTTGAGTGCCAAGCAGGTTGCCCGATTGCTATAGGCATTCAAGTTCTGTGGTTGTCGTGCGATGACCTCACTAAAATTGGTGATAGCGTTTTCATAAGCCCCTAAGCGCATCTGCTGAACGCCTTTTTGGAAAAACTCGCTAGCAATCGGGTCGGATTCCGTATTGAGCGCATTTAGTATGCGTTTGAACATGCCAAGCACTTTCTGATTAATTGGGTGTGAGCTTAGTCATACGCTGCATTTCGATTCTGCATATAGGTTTGTTGACTACCCGCTATTTGTTCATCACAAGTAAATTTTTCCTGCATCAGCATCGTTGTAATTCCATGTAATTCCATTGTATGGATACTTTGGCAAAACAGATACTTAAAGTCACAGCAATTCCATCCATAATCTATCGACTTTCTCCATCGCGCTTTAATATCAACAAACGGATTCCTAACCGTCTTATAACAGTTCTCGTTTGTCTTTTCTCTCAAATGGGTTAGGGAATTGCCTTCCAAAGTGTTACATTTTGGTCACCCATTAGGCGAATATTTGTGCTAATATAAGGGAGGTGGGGTTGCAAAGTACGTGATATTCGATTTTCAATAAATCTCAATGTAGGGGCGGAATATGTTGCGCCCTCCTAATCTATCACATACGATTTGACCACTATCATGAGGGAGGCATAAATCCAATAAAGAACAGTATTTGTGACTTTATTGAATGCCGTTAATGGATGTGCAATTGCAACCGTTTGTATTCAGTTTGGCGAAGTTGGCGGCGGCAAATCCTTCGCCAAAAATTGCCAACTTTGACAATCTTCCAGTGTATTTCAGCACACTTTGTTCCCTCAGACGGAGACTTGCGTCTCTGTCGATGTTGGCAATCAGCGTCGGCATTGCCAATATCGCCGCCATAAACGCGCCTTTGCATTGGACTGTAAAGTGGTGACTGACAACACCGACAATGACGACGCTGAGTGCGAAGCCTCCCTTTAGGGACGACATTTGTGACAAATAGGTCGAGTTGCAACTACAACATTAACAACATTTGCAACATTTATAACTTTACCAACGAACTGGATAAACCTAAATTGCACTGCGAAAGTGAAGAATGTGAAGAAATTTGCGAATGATCTGTAAGAGATCGTAATGTTATTTAAGACTTACGATCCAAAATAAAACCGGGATACACGTTTGTACCCCGGCTTAAGATGCTGTCTTTCACAATGGTTGATTTAGTTCTTGGAAACAGGAATAGGCAAGTTGAGGTAAAAGGTAGTCCCTTCGCCGAGCTTACTCTCGACAGAAATTTGTCCCCCGTGCGCCTCGACCAGACTCTTGACGATTGCCAACCCTAAGCCTGTGCCCTCAATGTTATCAGTCTCAGGCCGTCTTACACGGTAGAATCGCTCAAAAACATGAATTTGGTCTTCTGGACTGATGCCCATCCCATTATCTTGTATCGCCAGTCGCAGGGTATTGCCCTTCACTTCTGAACCAACCTTGACCCAACCCTCGGTTCCTGTGTATTTCACACCATTACCAATCAGGTTGATCAGTATTTGCCTCATACGTGACCGGTCTGCCATGATGCTCGGCATTTTTTCGCCAATTGAGTTGATCACCGTAATTGCTTTGTTCTGTGCCGCAGGTTTAACCTGTTCTAGGCAGTCTTGAATAATATTTTCAAGCTGGATAGGCTCCAAATTGAGCTTAATTCCTGACTCAATCTTCGCTAAATCGAGCAAATCATCAATCAACTGGCGCATATTTTGCATAGCTTTGCGGATCATATGCACCGAGTTTAACCCTTGTGGGGTCACACTCTGCTGCATAATCATCAACTCAATGTAGCCATTCATGACACTCAAGGGTTGCTTGAGGTCATGGGAAACCGTCGCAATCAGTTCCCCCTTGAGTTTATCCATTTCCTTATAAGGCGTAACATCGTGCATAACGACGATCCAGCCGATGCCTTCGAAACGTCGCAGATTAGCATGGAAAATGCGCTCGTTAGGCATCATCACTTCTTCAATGATGTTTTCGCCGCTATCTTTCGCCCGTTGGAACGTTGACCAAAGCTCTGTGTGTTCGAATGTTTCGCTGGCAAGCCGCCGTGTATAATCTTGATTGGCAAAGAGCTGCATCGCGTTTAAGGCCGCTTGGTTGATCAGAATGATGCGCTCATCGTTGCCAATGACCATGACCATATCAGCCGTGTTATTCAAAATGTGAGCGTATTTTTCACGCTCGCGAATGGCTTCTTCGTAGAGTCGCGCGTTATCAATCGCTACGCCAGCACGAGTCGCTAACTTTTGCACGAAGTCCAGATGGGCATCGGTAAATCCGTTGAGCTTTTTACTATCGAGTGTAATTACAGCCACCACGCGATCTTCCCGCATGACCGGTACAGCCATTTGCGAACGCGTGTTGGTCGCCATACGCACAAAGTCAGGATCCATGCTGACATCGGGTACAACCTCGGCATAACCGGAATTCGCGACCCGCGCTGTAATACCCGAACCGTACTCCTGCCGGATAATATTCAATTGTTCTTGTGGTAAGTCGTAACCATACTCAAATAAAAAGTGTAGGGTGTTCAACTCCTGATCAAACAGGGCAAGCGATGTTGATTGTGCATTACTGAAGCGCAGCGCCCAATCCAACGTCATTTCAAACACATGGTTGATGTTGATGGTGTCGCTGAGTTCGCGGTCTATCTGCCGTAGGATATACATATCACGCATACTGTCAGCGAGTTCACGAACCGTTTTGTGATGTAGACGGGCGTTTTGCAAGGCTGTTGCCCCGCTGCCACTAATGATTTCCATCCAATATTGATAGGTGGTTTCCAGAGGTCTTCCG
>JACDGI010000054.1:14592-19539 GCA_013821665.1 Anaerolineae bacterium | reverse complement strand
ATTGAAAATGCGCGTTTGTATCAAGATTCGCTGCGCCGTTTGGAAGAAATCGAACGTATCAACCGCACATCGACCTCGGAAACATGGCAAGAATATCTGCACTCGCAGCGTGAGCGCCAGCTTTCGAGCGAGGCCGGTATCCAGAGTGGCAATGATTTGTCGGGCATTCGCAAACAGGCCATCCAACAAAACCGTATCGTGGTGGGCACCATCACGCCAAACCAGACCATCCCGATTGCGGTGCCGGTGCAGTTGCGCGGGCAAACATTGGGTGCGGTCGAATGGGAAATTCCGGCAAACGACTTGAATGAAGATAAGTTGCAATTGGCGCAAGAACTCGCAAACCGTTTGGCGCTGAGTTTGGATAATGCTCGCTTATTCCAAGAAAGCCAGCGTGCCGCCGAACGTGAACGTGTGGTCAACAACATCGCTGCACGGCTCACACCACAGACCGAAATCAGTGACATTCTGCAAACGGCAGTACGGGAAGTCGGTCAGGCGCTGCGTGCGCCGCAGGTCAGCATCCGATTGCACCGGACGAATGGCAATGGTAACGGTAATGGCAGCAGTGGTCATAACTAAAGTTAACAGTCTGGCAGGACACTTTTGTCGTATGCTAGTAGTCAAAACACATGCAGTACATGAGAACGACCTATGGTAAATAATATGGCGCGTAAAAAAGATCCGTTCAACAGATCCCGTTCACTTCACCGTCAAATGATGTGGCGTATCGCACCAATTGTGATCGTCGGTTTCGTCATTTTGACGGCAATGGGCGCGTTTCTGCATCGTTCGAATTTGGAAATTCAACTGAAGGCTGATCTGGCTGGCACTTTGAGCCAACGCAATACGATCATTAACGATTTCTTTGTGAAATTGAATAAAGATCTGACGTATCTTGCGCGGGTTGATGCTTCACGCAAACTCGGCCTGTACACGATTGGTTCGAATGTTTCGCGTGCTGGTGGCATTGATTGGGAAACTACCTTATCAACTGAAATGTTGGATGTTGCCAACGAAGCCCCAAGCTTTTACCGACAAATCAGCTTTAGCACAACCAATGGCTCAGTTTGGGTACAGATCAACAACAATAATGGGTTGCTGACCACCAGCTTCCCGGCAGTGAGCACGCAATTCACTTCTGATGAATCATTCAAGAGTGTTAAAACAAATGCTGCATTGTTTACGCCCATTATGTATGAGACTGGCAGTGACAAAACACCGGTAGCGACACTCACAGCTTTTATGCCGGTTGTGGAAAAAAGTCAGAACAACCGCATCATCGGTATGGTCGTTTTAAATGTCAATGTGACTGGCAATTTGTTAGCTGCGGTGACTGCGCCCGAAGTAGAAGCCAATCATGAATATTTCTTAGTCAACCGCAAGGGCAATCTTGTTGACCGCAATCTGCCGCTGGTTCAGGTTAATCCTGATTTAGCCGGTCTGCTCGCTCAAAATCCGGGCAACATCGACCTGAACACTATCGGTACATCGACGATTGCTTCCCGCGTGATCGACTCTTACGGTGTGCCCGATATGCCGTGGACATTAGTATTGATCGATACCGGCAGTGCAACGCTGGTAACGGGAGTCGGTACCGTGCTGGTTATTATTGCTATTGGTATGATTGCCTGTCTGATAACACTGTGGCTGATTGACCGCATTATGGGTCAATGGTTGGGGCCACTCACCGCTACCCGTACCTTAGCCTATAATCTGGCTGCGGGACAATTGGATGAGACGCTGCCACCATTGGCTAACGATGATGAATTGGGTCAGTTGACGACCTCGTTCAAACATATTTCGCGGCGGATGGCTGATCTTTCGCACGAACTCGAATCGAATATCCATACCAACCAGCATCATTTGCAATTCGTATCTCAACTCAGCGGCGAGATGAATGGCCTTCGCTCCAACGAAGATTTGATGGAACGCGTGATTGAGCGCGTGTGCGACGAATTTAAGTTTTATCATGCTCAGGTTTACCTGTTAGACGATATTAGTTTGAATGCTTATCTGGCTTACAGCCGGGGTCTAATCGGCAAGCGTCTGATGGAATTGGGTAATCCGGTGCAGGTGGGTTCGGACTCACCGGTGGGCAAGACCAGTGCGAACGGCAAACCGGTTATCGTGACGGATACACTCAACTTGGGCAATGTGCCTTATGTGGCGAATCCGGCTCTGCCCGAAACCCGCGCTGAGATGACTGTCGCATTAATGGCAGGCGGCCAAATTGTCGGCGTTTTGGATGTTCATAACAACAACCCACGCTTGTTTGCCGATGACGAAATTGCCATTTTGCAATTGATTGCCGACCAAATGGCGCTGAACATTCAGAAGATTCGGCGGATGAGCGCCTATGAAAGCCGTCTTGAACAGGAAGACAGCCTCAATCGACGGTTGACGCGTTCGGCATGGACAGAGACTGAAGAGCGATATGAGTTATCCGAGTCCTATCAATACAACCTGATTGAGGTTGTTCCGACCAGCGGCATGGATGACAATATTTCTGCCTTAAGCGCACCCATCACCATTCGCGGTGAGGTCATCGGGACGTTGGCAGCGGCTGCATCTGATGGAATGCCCTTCACAGTAGGCGACCATGCGGTACTGCGAGCCGTGGCTGACCGCGTGGGTCTGGCGGTTGAAGGCGCACGTTTGTTCCAAGAAACACAGTCCAGTCTAACGATCACCTCGGTGCTTTACCAATTAAGCCGTTTGTTGAATGAAGCAACTGAACTGGCTGATGTGGTCAAAGCGGTCATGACGGCAGTGACATCAGATGCCGCCAGCGGTCAAATCTGGTTATTCGAGGAAAGTGTAACCGACAGTAACAGTGCGTGGTTGCAACTGGCCGCGGATTGGTATGTGGACGAACGTATCGCCCGAACCGGTGGCGATTTCCAACTGAACACTGATGACTCGACCTTTTTGGCGAGCTTGCGCGATATGCAGGTCAAGATCATTACCGATACCGCACGGGATACGCGGCTGGACAGCGAATTGAAAGGCACGCTGCGTATGTTGGATGCGCGTGCAGCCATCTTTATTCCTTTTACTGTGCGCGGTCAGTGGCGCGGTATTTTGACCTTGTTGTTTACAGATGCACGTCAGTTCAGCGAAAGCGACGGACGTATCTATACCGCTTTGGTCGATCAGGTAGGCGTGGCAATTGATAACCGCTTGCTGATCCGTCAGACAGAACTGACACTCAACCAGATCGAGCGCCTGTACGCTGCCAGCCGTCATATCAACACCTCGCAAACGCCGGTGGAATTGGTACGTGCGGTACAAGCTGCCACACCCGAAACCAGTCTACGTTTTGAGTTGGGCTTGCTCGAAGGGCAGCTTGACAGTGGTGGCTGGCCGACCTTGGTGCGTATCGTGGCGCGGGCAGAAGAGGGTCTGGCTCAAGCCGCTGATACACTGCAAGCATTGGTGATCGATGCCAATTCGCCGCTGCGTAAGCGTGATACTCAATCGGTGGACGTGCTGGGCGGTCATACGCACATGTTCCCGTTGTTTAGTGCTAACCAGCCCATCGCCATGCTGTACGTGACCAGCCCACGGAGTTATGTGGTATCGACCGAAGACTACGAAATTTACAAAGCGCTGGCAGGGCAGATCAGTACCGTGTTGGAAAACCAACGCTTGCTGCAAAGAACCTCGACAGCGTTGGATGAAACCCGGCGCTTGTATACCGCCAGCCGTGCCATCACCAGCGCACAGGACATCGCCGCTGTTTATAAGGCTGCCAGTGAACATCTCGCACAGTCGGCTCAGCAAATCGAGCGGATGACGGTGTTGTTGGCTGGCCCACATGCGGATGTCAGCGCCTTATACTTTGATGTGGCTTACACATGGGCGCGTGTGCCTCAAGCGAATGCCCCTGTCTATGACCGGATGCGGCTGACTGCCGAAGTGCTGCCAATTGGTAAGTTAATGGCGGTGGCGAAAGATAGTTTGTACTTTGATGATTTGAGCACAAACCTCGCTGACAATAATCCGCTGCGGCAAACCTTTGAGCAGTGGGGCGCGGTGAGCGTGATCGTCATCCCCCTGCAAACGCAGCGACAGTGGTTGGGTGCGGTGGTGATTGAGGCCGCAAAGCCGCGTGCTTTTGATGAGCAATATGTGCGCTTCACACGGGCGGTCACCGATCAGGTGGCTATCGCCGTCGAAAACAGAATGCTGTTCGATGAAGCCCGTATCGAAGCCCAACGTGCGTTGGCACTGGCGGAAGTCGGTCAGCTCGCCAATCAGGTCGGTTCGAACTTTGAGCAGAACATCAACCTTGTGTTCGAGCGCGTGTCTGAAACGGCTGGTTATGATCGCTGGTTGTTGATCCTACGCAATCCGGATGATGTAAATAAGCTGGACAATGTGAGCAGCCGCAACGCGGTTGATGAGGCTGCATTTAGTGATCTGAAGTTTGACCTTGAGACCAGCAACCATTCATTAGTCGATGCCGTGCGAGCTAACCGCATGATCGTCGTCAATAATCCTGATCGGTATCCGTCCTTCGCAGGTGAGAAGAACGGTTCATATGCGTCGATTGGCAAGCACATCGTCACACCGGTTTATGCAGGCTCAGAGATGGCTGGTGCTTTGCTTGTTGGGCGCGGGATCAACGGCCTTGATCTGGACGAACGCGATGAGCAGCTCGTCCGTACCTTAGGCGCACAGGTCTCTGTCGCCATTGAAAACCGGCGCTTGTTCCGTGCAGCCGAACAGGAACGTGAATATCTGCGCTCGGTTCTGGAAACGATGCCTACAGGCATTATCGTGCTTGATCCCCATACGCTCATACCTATTCAATCTAACGCTCAGGCGGAAGTTCTGCTCGGCAAGCCCATCAATTTCGGCGTGCCCTTTGATGTGAGCGACTATAACCTCATCCGTACCGGTACGAACGTGCATTATCCCGAAGCTGAACTGCCGATTAAT